>CABQJA010000017.1 GCA_902464345.1 uncultured Clostridium sp. | reverse complement strand
AATCTGTGCGGACTGGGTTGTGAAGATTTTCATAAACGTTACCTCCGCAGTTAACTCAGCCCAGGCACCCTCGCGGCACATGGAAAATCCCTCTTAGTGCTGCTCCGTTCCCGACCTGACACGGTTCGTGGGCATCCATTGCGCAAGACCCAGACTTCAACGCCACTTACGAAGGGCAGCTTTATGAAAAAAGCGACCCGAACCAGTCCATCACCCCTGCTATAGCGGATTGCAGGTACAGGGCACCGCTAACTCCCCGGCTGCACAGAAATTTGAAAACATATTAAGATGCGATAAACGCACTGTTTTTATAGTATAACGGAAACCGGGGCTTCTGTCAATGCTAAGCAGGCTTTCCCTTTTTCTTCTCCCTCAGGCTCCGAAAGAAGTCGGATAGCATCTTTGAACATTCTTCTTCCCGGACTCCCCGTACCACATCGACCTGATGATTAAACTCCTGCATCTGCAGAAGATTCAGGATCGAACCGGCACATCCGGCCTTGGGATTCATGCAGCCGATCACCACCCTTGGGATTCTCGCCTGCACAATCGCTCCGGCGCACATCTGGCACGGCTCCAATGTAACATACATGGTACAATCCTCCAGTCTCCAGTCTCCAAGCACCCTGGATGCCTTTGCAATCGCATCCAGTTCTGCGTGCGCCAGTGTTGTTTTCTTTTTATTTCTCTTATTATAACCTCTTGCGATTATCTTTCCCTGATAAACGATCACACAACCAATCGGAACGTCCTCATTAACCAGTGCCTTCTTCGCCTGCGTAATCGCATATCCCATATACCGTTCTTCCTCTGTCATGACCGGAACCCCTTTTTTTCATCTGATACCTGTAGTATACTATAAGCAGTCAAAAAGAACAACGGATGTTTTATCCGCAGAAAGGAGCTTTCCATGCAGCTTACCTGTGAGACCTCCCGGTTGCGGCTGCAGTGCCTGTCCGCTGAGCATGCACTGGCAGTCCGCCGTTTTTATCAGGAGAACCGAACCTATTTTGAGCCATATGAGCTGACCCGTGCCGAGAATTTCTACACGGTAGGCTATCAGACTGCCGTCCTGGACTGGGAGCTTAAGGAAACAAAGCTGCTACACAGTCTCCGCTATTATCTGTTCCTGAAATCAGATCCATCTACCATCATCGGCTGTGTAAATCTGTCGGATATCCGACTCGGATGCATGAAGCATGCCTCCCTGGGTTATAAGCTGGATCACCGCTACTGGCATCAGGGCTATGCGAATGAGGCATGCGATCAGCTGCTTGAAATCGCATTTCGGGAATATAAGCTGCATCGCATCGAAGCGAAAATCCTGCCGTCAAATGAGGCTTCGATCCGACTGATCCACCGGCTCGGTTTCACCTATGAGGGCCGTGCCCTTGAAGCAGCGGAGATCGATCATCAGTTTCAGGATTTATATCAGTTCTCGAAGCTGAATCCCTATACGATTTCTGAAATCCAGTAGCCAAAGTTTCCGGTCTTTACATTTGTGTGCTTCACCGGCACAAATAATTCAAAGCCGAAGATTTTGGCTATATATTGTTCCTTATTATCATAGACTCCCGGAACACCCAGCACCGCTTTCACAACTCCATCCTGAAACCGTAGCTTTCCAAGCATCAGATACTTATAATTGTAATATCCATGGGTCAGAAAGCTGTTGACACCCAGTCGCCAGTTATCCATCGCCAGCAGCCCGATATCATTCGGTTCAATCCGCACACAGTCATAGATCTCATGATTTCCAAAATCCGGAAGCTTCGGCCGTTGCTCCATCAGATGCAGCGTCGCTTCCGCAATATCACTCCGGCTCGTTGATGCAGACTGCCCTGACATACTGCTCTGTTCTACTACCGGATCCGACGTTCCATCTATATCCTGTTCCGTTATGCTATTCTCTTCAACCGTTCCCGGATTCATGGTACTATCCCGCTCCGACATTATACTCTGCGTATTGATTGGATTCGCGGTGCTGTCCCGCTCCGGCATTATACTTTGCGTATTGATCGGATCCGTGGTGCTGTCTTGCCCCCGCACTATACTTTGTGCGCCGGTCGGCTCCGCAGAATATACCTGCCTGTCAAAGATACTCGCTACCTGCTCCTCCACCGGCTGCGGTCGTTCCGCCGCATGAAGTGCCAGCCCCTCACTTTCTTTTATATAGATTCCGGACGTCACGCCCTGCTTCTGCCATTCCTGGTATGTATGGAACCGTTCGATCTGCAGCGGTTCATCACTCCACTGACTGCCATATGCATGTCCTCTGTCATAGATTGCAACCACACCGTCAAACTCCTCGATCCGGTGATTACTGTTCCATACATTTTCACTGTTTGTCTGCTTCCGCACCTCACCACATCCACGGTTCAGTGTAAACTCGTCCAGATAATATCCGACCGGATTTCCTTCCTTGGAAATCTTATACAGATACACCTTATATGTACCGCCTTCCACGCCCTGCCTGTCCTGCAGATTCAGGGTCAGTCTGCAGATCCCATGCCGCTGCTCACATCGTATGTATCCGACATTTACCCCCTTTTCTCCGTCTACATAATTATATAAATAAGAAATAAATCTCCGATAATCCAATATGTCCCGCTCCTTTCATACAACGAATCTCTCACATGTTTTCATTGTATGAAGAAGCGGGACATGTTATGTCTGTATTTCTTCGACAGAAATCTGTCTATATATCTGTCTATATGTTGACCTACACCTGTGCTCTTCCAAGCTCATCACTGAGTGCTGCAAATTCCTGCAGGGTCAGCGCTTCACCACGGATCGTTGCACTCAGTCCGAGTGCCTCCAGTGCCTCCGCTACCTGTTCCTTGGAATACGGAATATCCGCTGCATTGCCGATTCCGTTCACCAGAGTTTTTCTGCGCTGGTTAAAGGATGCCCGGATCAGACGAAACATCATTGCCTCGTCCTCCACCTTCACCGGCGGCTCCGGATATCTGGTCAGCCGGATAACCGCGGATGCTACATTCGGTCGCGGAATAAAACAATTCGGCGGCACATTGGCTACAATGTATGGCTGTGCATAATATTGAACCGCCAGAGATAAGGCACCATAATCCTTCGTGCCCGGTCCGACCTGCATCCGGTCCGCTACCTCCTTCTGTACCATAACCGTAATGTTGATCAGTGGCACATGCCGTTCAAAGAGTCCCATAATGATCGGGGTCGTAATATAATATGGCAGATTCGCAACTACCTTGATCGGCTTTCCCGCATTCTCCTGCTCCACCAGTGCTGTGACATCAAGCTTCAGAATATCGCCCTGAATCACGCGTACATTATTATACTCCTGCAGAGTTTCCTCCAGAATCGGTATCAGATTGGTGTCGATCTCTACCGCAATTACCTTACCCGCACGCTCTGCCAGATACTGCGTCATGGTTCCGATACCCGGTCCGATCTCCAGTACACAGTCCTCCGGTCCAATCTCTGCCGCATCCATAATCTTTTCCAGAACCCGACCGTCAATCAGAAAGTTCTGTCCGAACTTCTTCTGAAAATCAAATCCGTGCTTCTTAATAGTCTCTATTGTCACCTGTGGATTACTTAATTTCTCCATATATTCTCCTTGCTTCCTGCCTGCATCTCATTCCTGATAGCCGTCTCGATACCACATGCTCTGTCCGCTTCTACCGCTTCTACTGCTCCGACTGCATTCGGTACAGACGACATCCATTCTCCCAGGTGATCCGCTCTGCCTCTTCCGGACTTATCCCCTTGATCTGTGCCAGTACTTCTACCACATACGGAATGTTCAGCGAGGAATTCCGTTTCCCGCGGTTCGGCACCGGTGCCAGATACGGGCAATCTGTCTCCAATACCAGCTTTTCCATTGGGATGTAAGCGACTGCTTCTTTTAACTTCTTTGCATTCGTGAAGGTCAGCACCCCGCCGATTCCAAAGTAATAGTCCATATTCAGAAACTCCCTCGCCAGCTCCTTTGTATAAGAGTAGCAATGGATCACACCGCCAATCTCACCCGCATGAACCGCCTTCATAATATCAACGGTATCCTTTGCCGCATCCCGGCTGTGAACAATGATCGGAAGCTTCTGCTCCCTCGCCAGCTCCATCTGTGCCTCAAACCAGCGGAACTGTATCTCCTTCGATGGTTCATCATAATGATAATCGAGTCCGATCTCACCGATTGCCACAATCTTCGGACGCTTAGTCCAGCTTGCCAGCCGGTCGATATCCTCCGTCTTCATATCACCCACCTCATTCGGATGAACTCCGACTGCACCGTAGAGAAAATCATATTGCTCCGTTAATGCCACTGTCTTCTCTGAGGTCTCCATGCTGGCTCCGACGTTAACGATCCGTCCTACACCCCCAGCCTGCATACTGTTTAAAAGTATATCACGGTCTTCCTCAAATGCTTCATCATCATAATGTGCGTGTGTATCAAAAATCATATCCTGTTCCTCGCCGTTTCTGCAATCTCTGTCAGGATTCCTGCCATAATTCCTGCCTGTTTTATAGTTTCTGCTTCCATCATGCTAATTCATTCATACCGGAATTGCAAGTAAAACTTCATAATATTCCTATCGCAAAACGAATACAAGTATGGTATACTACTTTTGTTTATGGACAGGTTCCTAAACAGTAATTGAAATAATCGGGAGGAATCCATATGAAATTGAAATCAGGTGCAATCGTAAAGCGAATGCTTGCAGGTATTTTCACTGCTGTTATGATTTTTTCTCTGGCCGGCTGTTCCCTGCTTGGCAATAGCAAGAAAACATATGCCAATTATGTAACCAGCCTGTTAGACACAAATTATAAGGCAGATTTTACAAACTATATGAAGATCACAAAGGCAACCGAAGAAGAAGCGCAGACCGTTTATGATGACGGAATCGACTATCTGGCGGATGCTCTGATGACCGCTTATGGTATCAAGGATGTTGATGGTTCTGACATCAAGGATCAGTTCAAGACACTGGCAAAGGATATTTACAGTCATGCCAGCTATGAGGTATCCGAAGTCACAAATACCGACGGAACCTATACCGTTACCGTCACCGTATATCCGATTGATATTCTACTGATCACCTATGATGATGTGGTTACTTATATTGAGAATATGAACAAACGGGTCGCTGCTGGAGATTACAATGACTATGAGCTGGACGCTTATGAAACGGAATATGCACAGGGTATTTTAGATATTCTGACTGCTGCTGTTCCAAATATCGGCAACGGAGAAGGCGTTGACGTCACCGTTACCATTCAGGATAACGGTGAATATTACTACATCAGCGATGATGATTTCCTCGCTCTGGATAAAGCAATGCTTGCTTCCAAGCAAGTAAACGAAAACGGCGAAGATACCTCCGCCGCTTCCGATGCAAGCTCTGAAAATTAATTATCTTCTTGTTATAAGC
This sequence comes from uncultured Clostridium sp., assembly GCA_902464345.1. Taxonomy (GTDB): domain Bacteria; phylum Bacillota; class Clostridia; order Lachnospirales; family Lachnospiraceae; genus CAG-632. Next base: position 15,354 of record CABQJA010000017.1, on the reverse strand, counting down.
GAATCAAATGTTTTCAACGGATCGAAGGAATAGGTTTCATCCTTACCATCATCCTTACACTGAATCGTATAACTCTTAACCAGGCAGCCGGTCTTGCTGAATGTAATGACATGGCTGCCTACTGTTTTATCAAAGGTACATGGTACCGTTCCCTTCAGGTCTCCATCTACATAACAGTATGCACCAACCGGTGCGGTGATCGTTACCGTATTACCGGTCTTCTTAACCTCTGTCGTTCCGGTAGAACTCTCGGTCGTGCTGTTCGAACTGCCGGAGGTCGATGTCGTGCTGCCGCCGGTGGTACTGCCGGATTCGGTCGTACCGCTCGAGCCTTCCGTTGTCACCACGCCCATGCCGCTTGTCGTTCCGGTTCCTGTTCCGGCTGTAGTTCCCGTTCCTGAGCCGGCTGTGGTCCCGGAAGAAGATGAGGACTCATCCGTCCGTACCAGCTCTATGTTAAAGATCTTGTAAGCCGCATCGACCTTGAAATATCCTTCCTTCGTATCATAACCGTCCGCACTCACACGAATATGATGCTTTCCATAGGTCAGCTCCACGATCTCTGCTGTATCTATCACTTCCCCATCAACCACTACTTTAGCGGTCGCCGGTGTCACATTAAAGAACAGACTGCCGACCGGATCCGGTGCGATCTGCAGCTCCATCAGATTCGCCACACATTCCTGATCCTTGGTAACCACTACATTCTTATAACCACTGTGCTCGCCCTTTGTGATCTTTAACTTATAGGTGCCTTCCCGCACTGTCAGAAGCATATTCTCTGTCACCGGCACGATCACATCATATCCGATCTCGATCATGCCGCCGATATAAGTATCATAATTCTCAAGCCGCACATATCCATGTCCGAGATCAACCGTCAGCGAGCAAAGCTTCCCGCCATACCCTCTGGCTGTCAGCTGATCCTCCTTACAGATCTCATTATTCTGGATCAGTTCATCCCCGGATACCACGATCAGATCATTGGTATACTGATAGATCTGATTCAGAATCGTCGCCTGCCGATTCCCTGCATCGAACTCAAAGCCGGAAATATCCCGCACCTCCCAGGCATCGGGATCGATCCGCACCTCCAGCAGCTTATTATTCAACGTATTATATACAATATCTACAATCTGTCCTACCTTCAGCTGTGAGCCGGCAATCAGCTCCTTATATTTATTCCGGACATCCACACCGCTGTTATACAGCAGATCATATTGCTTTCCATCCACCACCGATACAAACGACATCGTTCCGGCATCCAGGTCGATCGCCTTAATCACAGCAACCGCATCTGCCGACTGTGCATACGGATCATATGCCTCCGTTGTATCCTCTGTCGACTGCCGTCCGCACCCGCCACAGAGCAGCAACAGACACAGCAATCCAAGTAATCCAATATATCTTCTTATTCTCATATGTTACCTCACATCCTTACAGTGATCCTCTGAACTGTAGCTATTGTATCATTTCTTATGTCATTTGTAAATTTAGGCCAAAATGCTCCCGATAACATCTCAGCAGTTCCCGCTTCCCGGTCTCCTGCCGGATAATGGTCTGCAGCTTCTCGTAGGTCTTCGGCGGCACCCATGCCTTGTTCATATTGTTATATTGATTGGAGATCTTCCAGAACTTCTCCGGATACCACAGCAGATAATAAATAAACTGATAATCCTCTCTGCCTAACGGAATCTGTTGCTGATACACCTCCAGTAATCGAAACAGCAGCTCCGGCTGATAATCATTCTTCTCCATAACCTTCCGCAGGAACGTATAAAGATCCGTTAATTGATTATCGACCATAAAATGTTCAAAGTTAACCGTTGCAATCCCATCTTTTAAAATCAGAACATTATGCTGATGATACGCCCCGTGACAATAATACCGCCGCTGTGCTCCTTCCTCCGTGTGCACTGCCGCCAGCTGCCGGAGTGCGGCTTCACCCTGACTGTAAAAATCATCAAAGCAGGACAGATACAGATAATCGAACTCCGACTTTGTCGCGATCTTTCTCATATAACTGCGGACCCGGCGCATCTCCTGATTATGTCGTTCAAAGGTTTTCAACACCTTCAGATCCTTGCCCTCATTCTCCGGCCGGATTTCCTTCAGTGCCGTATGTAAATCTCCCAGATTTAATACTGCCGCGATCATGTCCCCTTCCTGTCGGATATTGCACTCTCTGCCTTCAAAATACTCCTTCAGAACATACGGTGTATGATAGCGGTCACAGGTGATCAGTTCTCCGTCCCGATTCCGGATCAGCCGATCCGTGTTATGGTATCCGGCTGCATACAATGCTTCCTTTAACTGAGCCTCCTGCTCCAGTCGGCTCTCAGAGGTTCCCAGTGGCTGGAGCGCCCGTATCCCCTGATCGGTACGTAGAACGGTCATTCCCCGCCCCTTATACATACTCGAAATGCTCATCTCATAGCATTCCCATACTTCCGATAATTTCTCAGACAAAATCATCCCCCCATAAGCCTTTCTACGTTCTATCTTATGAGGGGATGTCATAATTCATTCCAGGTTATAAAACTTTGTCCTTCAGGTACTTCTGCCGCACAATATCCTCCAGCTTCTCCACAGTATTCAGCTGTGGTTCCTCCAGTACCTGCTGCAGCAGGTCATTCAGAATCTGTCCCATGGCAGGCCCCGGCTTTACACCCATCCGGATCAATGCCTTCCCATCGATCTTCAGATCCCGGATTGCCAGACATTCACCGTCTTTCACGATCTCACGATGAAGCTCCAGCAGTTTCTCATAGTCTGCCTGCTTCTTCTCTGCTTTATAATCACTCTGTCCCAACATGTCTGCCCGACGGAGCTTCGCATAATCTTCAAACAGGTCCGGCTCCATCTGATTCAGGGCATGGCGCAGCGACCGCTTCGTCACCTTACCATCAATTCCGAAATCATGCCAGGCTACCAGCCGTTCCACTCTGTGAATCGTATCATTATCCAGCTTCATACGACGGAGTACCTGCCGTGCGATCTCGCTGCCTGCCTTCGGATGTCCATAAAAATGATCCACACCCTTCTCATCGGTTGTCCGGCACATCGGTTTCGCCGAATCATGCAGCAGTGCCGCCCATCGCAGTACCGGCCTCGCTTCTATATTCTGCATCACGGCAACGGTATGCCGTCCCACATCATACTTATGATACACCGTGTGCTGCGGTGTCTCCATCATCGCATCAAACTCCGGCAATACAATGGCTGTAATCCCAAGCTCCCAGGCATCCAGAATCCGTTCCGGATGATTGGATGTGATCAGCTTCGTAAGCTCTGTCTGAATCCGCTCTGCACTGATATCTCTTAAAAACTTCGCCTGCTCCCGGACTGCCCGTCTGGTCTCTTCCTCTATCGTAAAATCCAGCTGCGCTGCGAACCGGACTGCCCGCAGAATCCGCAAAGCATCTTCATCAAAACGCTCCTGCGGTACTCCGACGCATCGTATAATTCCCTGCTCCAGATCCGCAAGTCCGCCGAATTCATCTATGACACCGTCCTGATCGTTATACGCCATTGCATTGATCGTGAAGTCCCGCCGCTTCAGATCCTCTGTCAGACTGGCGGTAAATGTCACCTCTGTCGGTCTCCGGTGATCCTGATATTTCCCGTCTACCCGGTAGGTGGTCACCTCATACCCCGTCTTATCGATCATAACCGTCACGGTTCCATGCTCAATTCCCGTGTCAATCGTCCGACGAAACAGACTCTTCGTCTGCTCCGGGGTCGCTGAAGTCGTAATATCCCAGTCCTGTGGCTGTTTATTCAGAATACTGTCCCTGACGCATCCACCTACAATATATGCCTCATATCCATGCTGCATCAGTGTTTCAATTATATATCTCGCTGCCTCCGGCATCTGAATCTTCATACGGCTAACACCTTACCTCTTCTTAATCTTAAGCAGTCTTATTATACAATGTATGAAACAACTTTTGTAGCCTTATTCTGATTTTCTGTTACTTCATAATATCCTTCGTCCGTAGTTTTTTCGCCTCATACAGATCACTGTCCGCATATTCCAGCAGATCGGACAGCTTACAGCCGGTCATAAAGCTCTGGGTATATCCTCCCAGGGTCATCCGCACATAATACGGCTTTTCGCATTCCCGATTAAAGGCCGCCATACACTCTGCTGCCCGCATCCGCAGCTGCTGCATATCGATCGGAGTCTCCCGGATCGCAAACACCACAAACTCATCTCCGCCGATCCGCCCGATGATATCCTCCTTCCGGTCAAATATCTGCTTTAACATTCCCGCAATGGAACGCAGGGAAAAATCGCCCTCCTTGTGTCCGAACCGGTCATTTACGATCTTTAAATTATCCATGTCTGCATAAATCGCCAGCAGATATTTCCCCTGATTTCTTACATCCCGCAGTACCCGTTCCACCTGACTCTCCAGTCCGCGGCGGTTCAGAAGTCCGGTCAGTTCATCCCGCTTGGATGCACTGTCCAGCTGAATATTATGCAGCTCCAGCTGATATAAACTATCCTCCAGCTGCTTCTGGATATCCTCCTGATTATGCAGAAGCTTCAGCATCCGCACTGCTGCACTCATCTGATAGGATAATGACTCCAGATAATAATTCTTGTCATAATTCATTTCCATCATCAACAGACCATACTGGGTATCCGTTGTAAACAGATCCAGCAGGACCATCGTGTATCGCCGGTTCGGCAGGTATTCATGACTGCACAGCTTCTGAACCGGATACTCCTGACAATGCTTCGGAATTGCCATGACAGTTCCATCACAGGAGCATGCTTTTAACAATAAGTGCTCCGGCTTTTTCCAGTTCTCCTCCTGCAGATGAATCACAGGCGCAGGAAACAGCCACAGATACGCATTCTGTATCTGCAGCATATAAAGGCGTTCCAGCAGAGTCGCATAATTCTGATCCGCATACTTATCAAAATTAAACATATCTCTGGTTATCATATTTACCGCATGATTGTCTGTCAGAAATCGTTCGATTGACATATCCGTCAATGACTCATAAGCCGTAGAAGTCTCCTCCTCCGAGGCCCCGGCCGAAGCTCTCGGAATAAATGTAACCGGCACCCGGTGTTCTACCGGCTACCCCTGAAGCAGATGACAGATTCCTTCCCGCACTGCCTGCTCACCCAGACTCGCAGCATCCGCACGTACCGTTGCCAGTGCCGGCTGTATACGGTGTGCATAGGAGAGATCATCATATCCCACGATCGCAATATCCGTTCCGACCCGGATTCCCCGCTCCTGCAGAACCTCATAGAGACAGTATGCCACCTCATCATTTACACACAGAACAGCATCCAGATCCGGGTTCCGGTCCAGCAGCCGTTCTACCTCTTCCCGACTGAATCTGGACATGTTACAATACTCGATCCGTTCTTCCGGCAGTTCCATCCCATGCTGTTCTAACGTTTGTTTCCATGCCTCGAGCCGTTCCCGCGCTTCACAGTTGTCCCGATATCCGGCCAGACAGCCGATCCGTTTTCTTCCTCCTGCGATCAGATACTCTGTCGCTGCCCGGCAACCGGATGCATTATCATACATGATATTCTCATATCCGTCTATCTCCGATGCGATCGTAAGGATCGGAACCGAGTGGAAATAGTCCAGAAATCCCTTTCGTCGCTTGTCCGTAGACAAATATCCGATCGATCCGATCGTCACTACCAGCAGATCGATTTCCTCCGGATTCGCATATGTAAACAGCGTATTGTACTGGTAATCATACTGAATCCCGTCAAATACCTCCAGATTCCGGTCGATGTATTTACCCGGGAAAATGATCATGTTCACGTCCAGCTCTTCCGCTGCCTGCATCGCTCCCCGACAGATCCCCCGGCTGAAATCATCTGCCACATCTGCCAGGAACAGGCCAACTGTTAATCGCTTACTCTCCATAACTCCACCCCTTAATTTCGTTTACAGACCTCTTCGGAACGGTGCCACCGGCAAACCATAGTTGTCAAACAGGGTTACTTTTCCGAAGTTTGTATACGCATATCGTATATACTGCGGTGCGGAAACCTCTGCACTGTGCACGATCACCTCATGCTCGCCGCATAATTCTGCCTGTGCCGGATAATAAGTTTCATCCGCTCCCGCCAGTTCAAACAATGCGATCTCCATTCCCTTCACCTGTAACGGCTGTCCGCTGAAGGTAACACGAACCTGTGCATCCTCTCCGGCTACCGTCTGCATCTTCGGTCCATCCGCATGGCATGGTCTGCCATATACATGCTCCAGACAAAGAGCCGCCATCCGGTCACCGACTGTTAATTTATCTGTTGGATGTATATTATCAAACTCACCACAATCAATCAATACATTCATATAAGTATTGGGAATCTGTTCTGCAATCTTTGCCTGCTGTTCTCTTAATCTTGCCCAGTTTCTGTCATCTGCCTCATGATTTGCAATGTACATCGGAAGCTGGGTCAACACAAACGGCGCATCTGCCTCTCCCCATTTCTCTCTCCAGCAGCCGATCAGGGATTCCATCAGAATTCCATATGCTTCCGGAAGATACGTATCCTCTTCGCCCTGATAATACCAGAATCCCCGCAGTGTATATGGAATCACTCTCTCCATCATGCCGTAATAAGGGTTTGTTGGTCTGAAATTCGAAGTAAGCCCTGCCGGCTGTGGCCATGGACAGATTCCGACATGCTCATTTAAATACTCCCAGGTCACATCCGGATTCTTCGCCCGCTCTGCCTGCACTCCGTCATCCCAGGTTTTCCACTGACGATTGTACTCTGTCATTTCTGCCTGATATTCTTCCTCTGTCTTATCCCCAATCTGCTCTGCATAACGTCTGATATATCCACGTCCTTCTTCTGTCCGGCTTAACGTATCATTGTCCATCCAGCAGGTAACCGATGTGCCGCCGATATAGCAGTCGATCACGCCCACCGGCACCTGAAGTTCTTCCTGTAACCGTCTTGCACAGAAATAGGCAACTGCTGATACATCTCCTGCCTGTTCCGGTGTACATACCTTCCACAGCTGCTTCTCCTGCTGTGCAAGAACCGCATCTGTCAGCACACCTGTTTTAACCACATTATAAAACCGGAGTAGCTCATGATCCGCCGCCTTTACCTGATCCGCTCCATTCTCACTGTTTATCAGCTCCAGTTCCATATTGGACTGTCCGCCGGCCAGCCAGACCTCTCCGACTAATACATCCTGAAATGTTTTACTCTCATTCTCGCAGGTCACACACATCTCATATGGGCCACCGGCTGCGATCGGCTCCAGATAAAGACTCCACCGTCCGTCTGTGACTGTGGTCTCTACCTGCTGTCCTGCGATCTCTGCCTGTACTGCCTTACCATTAATTCCGGTTCCCCACACTTCTATCTTCTTATCACGCTGTAATACCATATGGTCACTGAACATCTGTGATACTGCAAATTCTGTTTTATTCATATTAGGCTTCCTCCTGTTATTGTAAATACATCCTTCTGTACCTAGTTTAAACGCCCGCATATGCGGGCGTCAAGATGTTTCCACTATTCTTTTCAAGACTTTGGGAGCTTTTATTCCCCGTCCTGCTTCAGATACTCCAGATTCTTCCGAATCAGATCACATCTCTGTGCCACACACTCAACACTTCGATGCGGATCCTCCGGAGTCTGGAACACATAGTCCAGAAGTCTGTCTACGGTCGTTGTTGCTACATGCATTCTGGTATCGGAAGATGCATAGTAAAGATATACATCTCCGTTGTCTCTTGCGATCAGACCGTTGGTAAATACCACATTGGATACATCACCCACCCGTTCACTTCCAAGCGGTGCCAGGAAATATCCGGATGGCTCTGCGATCACCTTAGTCGGATCATTCAGATCGGTTGCAAATGCATACAGGACATACCGGAGTCCGGCTGCCGTGTTCCGCACGCCATGTGCAATATGGATCCATCCCTTTTCTGTCTTGATCGGTACAGCACCGGCGCCATTCTTTGCCTCTGTAATCGTATGATAAACACGCTTGCTGGTGATCACTTCCTCGTCGATCACCGCGTGTTCAATGTCATCACACAGTCCGAATCCGATACCGCCGCCGGAACCGGTGTCGATGAAATCATCCATCGGCCGGGTATAGAAGGCATATTTGCCATTCACAAATTCCGGATGCAATACTACGTTTCTCTGCTGTGGAGACCGGAGGGTTTTCAGATTATCCAGACGCTCCCAGGTCTTTAGGTCCTTTGTACGAACAATTCCGGCCGCTGCAACTGCTGCGCTTAAATCATTGGTTGAAGTATCCTTACTCTCAGAGCAGAACACTCCATATATATATCCGTCCTCATGTTTTGTCAGACGCATATCATACACATTGGTTTCTTCTTTACAGGTATCCGGCAGAAGAATCGGATAATCCCAGAATCTGAAGCCATCAATCCCGTTGTCACTCTCCGCTACACCAAAGAACGATTTCCGGTCATTGCCTTCGATACGGGCAACCAGATAAAACTTTCCGTTCAGCTCAATTGCTCCGGAATTCATAACTGCATTGACTCCCAGACGTTCCATAAAATATGGATTTGTCTCCGGATCCAGGTCATATTTCCAGGTAAGCGGAATATGCTCTCTGGTCAGAACCGGATATTCATACCGGTCAAACACACCATTGTAGAAGGTGCTTTTCTGATTCTTTCGCTCCATCAGGCGATTGTATTTGTCAAGTTCTACATAATACTGTGGATGTAACATCTGATTCTCCTCCATTGTTTCCTGTATTTTATACGGACTGGCACCTATCGGATCCCGATCTCGGTATCAGCCTCTGTTACAACACTATGTTCTTTAATATAAGCCACGATCTCATCCAGCTTTGTAAATGCTACGCCTACATAGCTGTCGGCAGCGCCATAGTAAATTGCGATCCTTCCGGTATCGGCATCCTGAAGGGTCGCACACGGGAAGCATACATTCGGTACAAATCCGCGCTCCTCATACCATTCCTCCGGTGTCAGAAGATAATTCTCACAACGATATTTTACAACAGATGGATTATCAATATCAAGAATTGCTCCACCAATGCTGTATACAAATCCATTACAGGTTCCGGATACGCCATGATAGAACAACAGCCATCCCTCGGAGGTCTCGATCGGAGCAGCACCGCCGCCGATTTTTACAGATTCCCACCATTCACTGCTACGTCCCATAACATGACGGTGTTTACCCCAGTAGGTCATATCCGGGCTCTCACTTAAGAAGATATCGCCGAACGGAGTATGTCCGCTGTCACTCGGACGAGAGAGCAACATAAAGTTGCCATTTATTTTTCTCGGGAATAATACCGCATTCCGGTTGAATGGAATAAACGGATTCTCAATTCTTACAAATGTCTTGAAATCTGTGGTTTTCGCCATGCCGATTGCTGCGCCGTAGAAGTCGGTACACCAGATCACATAATATGTATCCTCTACTTTCACCAATCGCGGATCGTATGCATATTTCGGCATATATTCCTTTCCGTACTGATCCAGAAACCGGATTTTCTCCTTATCGAATTCCCAGTGAATACCGTCTTTACTTCTTCCGAGATAAATATACGGAATACCGTTTGTCTGCTCACCGCGGAACACTCCGATGTAAGCTCCCTCATACGGAACAACCGCACTATTAAAGATTCGGGCTACGCCTTCTACCGGATTTCTTCCGATCACCGGGTTCTCTGAATATCTCCAGATTGGTGCGCCGGTCAGTCCTGCCGGCTTCTCCTGCCATGGAATATTTGGCAGCGGGGTCTTATCTATAAACTTAACATTTGCCATGGTTTCTTCTCCTTTAACTTTATTCTTTTACAGCTCCCTGTGTCATACCACTGTAGATCTGCTTCTGCAGTAACAGGAATATGATCAGCGTCGGGATCATGGTGATGATCGCACCTGCACAGATGACTTCCCATCTGGCGCCGTATGGGCCCTTGAATGCGAACAATGCTGTTGAAATTGTCTGTAATGCCGGCTTCGGTGTATACAGGTACGGAGTATAGAAGTCATTATAGAAGCCAACACCCTTGATAATAATTACAGTTACAATTGCCGGTTTCAGCAACGGCATGATGATTTTTGTGTAGATCTTGAAGTAAGAGGCACCATCCATGATTGCCGATTCATCCAGGGATGTCGGTATATTCTCCAGAAACTGCAGGAAAATATAGATGGAAATAATATCCGTTCCGGCATATAACAGGATAACGGAAAGGCGGTTGTTAAACAGTCCCATCTTGGAAATGATCTGAAATACACTCATCTGCATCGTAATACTTGGAATCAGAGATGCCAGCAGGAACAGATTGTTTACCAGCTTCCGTCCCGGAAACTTAAAACGATTCAGCACATAGGCAGTCATGGTTCCGGTCAGGATCGTTGCCACCAGTGAAAATACCAGAATGATACAGGTATTAATGAAGCCGGTCAACATATTACCGTCAATAAACGCAGTCACGTAGTTGCTGAAGTTGAAGAAATTTTTCGGAAGTGCAAGTACGTTTGTGCTATTGAACTCTGATGAGGTCTTAAAGGAACCGAAAAGTGCTACTACCAGAGGAAGAAGTGTGATAATGGAAGTAATAACCAGAATCGCATACTGTACAATCTTCCAGATAATCTGTCCTGCTTTAGGATGTTTCTTTTCTCCGCCGGATGCCTGTGCAGCTTCCGTTACCGGCTGCAGGGTTTCAGTTACCTGTGCTTTGCTTGTTGTCTGACCCATATTAATCTTCCTCCTTTCCTTCTATAAATCGTTTCTGGATAAATGTTACGATCATAATAAATACCAGCAATACAACACCCATTGCAGATGCCAGACCGATCTTCCGGCTGGTAAATGCGGTATCCAGAGTCTTCATAACGAAGGTTGCTGACTGGTTTGCACCATTGGTCATGATCATCGGGATCTCGTATACACTAATCGCACCCTTAACTGCCAGAATCAGGTTCAGGCTGACAATGGTCTTGATGTTTGGCAGAATAATGTACCAGAACTGCTGCCATTTGTTCGCACCGTCTAAGCTGGCCGCCTCCAAAAGCTCTGTGTTAACGGACTGGATCGCACCGTTGAACATTACCATATTCTGACCCATATATCTCCAGACTGATACGAATACCAGAGAGATATTAACCAGCGCCACATCTCCTAACCAGAGTGGTAATGCCTGCTGCGGAATGCCCAGCATCGTCAGGACCGAATCCAATGTACCACCGCCCTTATAGAAGAGCAGAAAGATCAAACCGATCGCAACACCGTTTAGCAGGGATGGGAAGAAGATTACTCCCTTGAAAAAGTTCCGTCCCTTGATCTTGTAGTTCAGGATCGTTGCGAAAAACAGTGCAAGCATAATCTGTACGATCGATCCTATGAAATAATAAATACTTGTTTTTAATACCTTCAGATATTCCGGTCTGGTAAATACTTCTATGTAGTTGTTCAGACCGATCCATGTTTTCTGTTTACTGGTTCCGTTCCATTTAAAGAAACTATAGCCAACCATATCAAATAGCGGAAGATAGGTAAACACTACCAGCAAAGCAATTGGTATGATCAGAAACAGGATTATGATCACCCATTTCTGTACGGCTCTTCTGGAGAAAAACTCCACCAGAGCGTTCTTTTTCTTTTCTTCCATTGTGCAGCCCTCCTTAAAGCTCATAAATCATCTTCGAAATTCTGCTTTGACGATTTCCTCCTGTTTATAATTCGAGCCTCAAATATATCCAGATATACTTGAGGCTCCTTACACTTACAGAGGGTCTCGCTTTGTAGCCATGAATCCCTATTTCCAGTTGGAGACTACCTTATTTATCCCAGGTAGCATTTACAGACTCTAATGCTGCACTCCATTTTTCATTCCATTCTCCCATGATGGTATCGAAATCCTTATCTACATTACCGAATGCTGCTTCTACGATCTCGATCTGATATTCAGAACCGCTCCACAGACCAAGCTCTGACTCATTATGAACTGCATCCCACTTGCCTTCATTCTCCGGGGAAGCCGGGTTATCAATTACCATGTTAGCACCCTCGAAATCAGCTAATGTAGCCGGCATTGCAGAACCCTTAACGATTGAGATCTCGCCCTGCTTATCTGCATAGCCTGATTCCTGAAGCATGTAGTCGATGAATGCTCTTGCTGTTGCCTTGTTTGAGCTGTTAACATTAATTGCATATGCATAGTCACCGGAAGCACTTACATACTGATTTCCGTCTGAGCTTGTTACAGGGAATGGCATGTAACCAACGTTAGCCGGATCTTCGCCTGCATTCTTTGCAGCTTCCTGAAGCTGGCTGACTGCCCATGAACCCATTACCATAGAACCGATCTCGCCGGTAGCTAATGCTGTCTTGGAAGACTCCCACTCAGTTGTGAATGGATCTGCCTCACATAACTTCTGATCAATGATATCATATAATAACTTGTATACTACATAATGTGGCTTACCTGCATCGAATGGTGTCGGATCGTTTGCCATCTCATCTACGATATAAGAAGCATCACCGTCCATACCGTGTGTGCAGCCTTCCCACTGGCTTAATGCCCATGCGTCATGTGTATTTGTGTAGTAAGGATTGGTGCATTCGCCCTTATCCTTGATTGCCTGTAATGCAGCTAAGAACTCATCGGTTGTCTTAGGTACTTCTGTAACACCTGCATCCTCGAATACCTTCTTATTATAAACGATACCGGCTGATACGTTTGCTCCGGATGCTAATCCGTAAACAACTCCGCCAGACTGCTTTGCATACAGATATGCTTCTGTATATGTATCACTTAATTCCTCAACGGTTCCCAGTGGCTCGCAGAAGTCTGCAAGCTCATCCTGTGGAATTGTATTCGGAATCATGAATACGTCACCGTAATCACCGGTTGATAAACGAGTGGAAACATCCCCTTCGTAGTCCTCCATTGCCTCGTAGCTGACAGTGGTTCCCGGATACTTCTTTTCAAATTCCGCCTTATAATCAGCCAGGTCTGTACTGATCAGGTCTGTTCTATGTGTCAGAACTGTGATCTCTCCTGTGATTTCTCCTGCAGCTTCTGATGAAGATGAATCAGAGCTTGCACCTCCGTTTGTTGAATCATTGCCACCGTTACTGCCACAGCCTGCTAATAAGCTTGCGATCATTGTTGTGGCTAATACAGCACTTAATAATTTCTTTCTCATACTGTCTCCTCCTTTTCTTGTTAAGTTATCGTTAACTTATGTTTTAATTATATATATTACACATTAGATTGTCAATGGATTTTTACTTTCGTACCTTATTTTGTATATTTTAACGATTTTTTATTCTATTTCATTATGCATATTGCACAGCCCATTCACAAAACGCACCGGAGTTCCCCTTATTTATTTTCCACTATTTAGCTAATTAAGTAACATTAATCTCTTTAGTTTGATTTAAGTAACAAAAAAGGTTGTCAGTTAACTTTTTTCTTAACCTAACAACCTCTTTTATTCTTACATCCGGTTTTCCGGCCGTTTCATATCCTCTTCCGTCAATACGATCCGTATCGGCTCATTCTCTGCTTCCACAGCTTCTGTTTCAGCATCTCTTTCCTCTGAATCTCTTTCCTCCGAAGATGCTTCCTGCTCCTCCTTCGCCGGGATATATCTCCGAAATGCAAGATTATAAAACATTCCGAGCAGCCATCCCACAGTTCCTATACCTATCACAAGCGTCAATACATTAGCCACCACAAATGTATAGTTCAAGCCAAGCAGCAATCCCCAGGTCACCAGGCACAGCAGCGTGATCGGAAGATTCTGAACCGCCATGATCAGAGCATTCTTCATTGTATTTCCTATAGTATTCTCAAACTTTGCCTGCACCGCAAAGACAAATAGCACCTCCAGCAGCCAGACAATCAGGATTGCAACGGAAACAAGTGTCAGAATCTGGCACATACTGCTTTCCTGATGCATCCAGTACCAGGCAGAGAACCCAAAAGCACCGCCCAGCACCAGTAAAATCAGATATATGATCGTAGACTGTTTAAAATTACTTTTAAAGGCAGACCAGAAATTACGCACTACATATCCGTCCCTGCCCTTTGCCAGCTTCATCCCGGTATAAAGCAGAGCCGTGGTCGATGCACCAACCGTAATGATCGGCAGGGAGCAGACAATCCACATCAGATTTAAGAGCATTAGGTCGCCCAGCTTACTCATAAGATTAAAAAACGGCGAATCCAGTCCAAATATTTTTTCTTTCATAGCCCTCCTCCTCTATTTGATCCGGCATACAGAATCACGGATTACGATATTTCCACTGATGACCTTTCTTCCGGCATGGTACGTTCTGTCCTTCATCTTACGAGTCAGCGCATCCACAACCGTCTCCGCCATCATTTCCTGACTGATTCGGAAGGTTGTAAGCTGCGGATTGCACAGACTTGCATAAATGAAATCATCAAAGCTGACCACCGAAATGTCCTCCGGTACCCGATATCCGTTGTCTTTCAACTGTTTCACCAGATAATATGCAATCTCATCACAGTTGCATACAAACGCAGTCGGCATATCCTCCGGCAGCTCCAGATGGATAAATCGTCCGTTCTCATCACGGTCCTTAATAATCCAGTCTTCCCGTACCGGAATCTCCTGCTGCAGCAATGCCTTACAATATCCCAGATAACGATCCAGAATACTGCTGGTCGCCATAATGTCACCGATAAATCCGATTCTCCGGTGTCCATTCTCTATCAAATAATTCGTCAGGATACAGCCTCCGTATACGTTATCACTGACAACGGTATCGATTGCGAACTGCTCATCATACCAGTCCAGGAATATGTATGTGATGTCCTCCTTCTCCAGCGCCGTCACATAATGCTTCTTCAACTGGCCAAGCACGATCAGTCCATCTACTTTATTCCCACTGATCATCTTCGGCATAACATCCTGTTTTTCATCCTCATAAGAGAGAATCTCCAGAATACAGGAATAATTCTCTTTGCCAAGTTCAATGACCAGCCGCTGATATAAATTCGCATAGAATGCATTGTCTGAGAAAAAACGTTCAGCCACCACAACCCCGACATTATAGCTCACGCCTTCCTTCATACTTCTGGCCAGTGAATTATAGCGATATCCCATTTCATCTGCTTTCTGCTTAATCTTCTGCCGAACAGCTTCACTGACACCTTCTTTATCCGATAACGCTTTCGACACTGTAACCGTACTAACCTGAAGCTCCTTCGCAATATCCTTCATGGTTATATTCTTTCCCATAAGTTCCTCCTTACTCTTCCGTATCCCACCTTTTCAAGAAGATTTCCATATATTTCTTTGATTGTAACACAGTTAGTTAAAATTGAAAAG
>CABQJA010000016.1 GCA_902464345.1 uncultured Clostridium sp. | reverse complement strand
GATTTTATAATATTCTGAAATTCCGGACAGCCTGCAAAGGAACGAAGGATCACATTTCGATTTTCTCCCGCATTCAACCGTCCTACCCAGTAATTCAGGCCGGCCTTATCGGCTTCCCGTCCCATAAATGTCCGGTACAATACCTTAACATACTCCGTATTGGATGTCTTCTTATTCAGAAATTCCGGTGTCCGGAAGAATTCTTCCGCTGCACCGACTACACTCTTCTGACCACTCTGGATCTGTCCGCACCAGTAATTCAGGCCGTCTGCTTCTCCGGTACGATTCATAACCTTTGAGTACAACCGATTGACATATTTCGTCAGCTCTGGCTTCTGATCTCTTGCCTGTGTCAGAGTATAAGTACCTCTGTTGATTCCATAATTCTGACAGATCTTTGTATATTCATCCGACTGAGCAACCTTCTGGAATACATACTGTCTTGACATGCCCTGATCCAGCATTTCGCCCCAGTATTCCCGTCCGCCGGCATCGGATGCCCGATCTAAAAATACCTGATACAGCATTTCAATGTATTCTGCATTGCTTGTCTTCTTATTAATATATTCCGGACTGAATACAAATCCGAGTCCTGCTTCGATTCCGCTCTTTTCCCCGTTTGCCAGTGCTTCTGTCCAGTAATCCAGACCCGCTGTCTCCGGATTTCTTCCGAGACATACCTGATACAAGCGTTTGCAGAATGCTCTCACCTTCGTCTTATCGATCGGAGTCGGCTTCGGTGTTCCCTCCGGATACCGTGTTGTAACATACGTGCCGCTCTGCCGGATCTCATCCAGACTGATCTGTCGTCCCCAATGAATGGAACTGTTAAAGTTTCCTTCCGCCACTACAACGTATGTATCATAAACCTCCAATGCCACGACAGAATGTGCATCATAATTCATCCGGATAATATCACCGACACGAATATCATCAAAATTTGTATGGGTTCTGGACGGGAGATCTCCGAATGCAGCATCACTTAATATATATGCGAATGCAACACATCCATATCCACCGTAATACTGTCCGCCACCCTTCCATGCATAGAAATCATCATTTGTCCAGCGCATTCCCTCCGGATAGCTTGCCTTCATGGCAATCATTGACTGGTAGACCTGTGATGGTGTCGGTACGGCTGTAGATGCAACTTCGACCTCTGCTGCCTCCAGGGTATCTGCGGCTCCCTCCTCTGTATCCGTTGCTTCCTCTGCAGATGGAACGGCTACTCCTGTAACAGTCGGCTCCCCTGCATCCGTTATCTGTGCTGCCTGTGCCTGTGACGGCTGACCGATTGATAACACTACCGTTGCTGCCATCGCAGTTAACAGTACTGCTGATTTTATCCTTCTCATTTCCTTCTTCCTCCTTCGTTATTTATTGTCAAATAACTGTGTTTATTGTAGCATACGTTATTCTGCTACGTCAAAGGAAGTATTTAGGAGAATCATCATTCGCATACCGCTGCCGTCCCGTGATTCAGGCAGCTATACAGGGCGATGCCCATTCTCCGTCCCGCGATACAGGTAGCTATACAGGGCGCTGTTCGTTCATCGTCCCGCGATACAGGCAGCAGTGCAGGACGCGCTCTCGCTCAAATCGGAACATAGCGGTACATAAGATGCCAAAGGACGGCATCTAAGTACCGATGTTCCTACATGGTCCTGTCACTTGCTCCTGTATCTTGGGACTAATAAAGGGATGCACATTTTTCATCACTCCGGATTCTGTTACCTGATTGTGGCATAGTGCTATATGCCGGCTATTCGGGCACCAGCTTTCGAAACGGATGATGATTCTATGAAGGGACGTTTGCACCCGCCGGTACTTAATGAGTGCACTGCACGAATTTAGTATCCGCTGCGCGGGGCAAATTAGTGGGAACGGTCCCGGAATAGAACCATCGCAGTGGAGAATACGTCAATGATATGGAACAAATTAGCAAAACATAGCGGCACATGCGCAGAATTTTGTAGACATTTGAGATGACAGATATTATACTGAAATTAATTATATTTACTATTAAAGTGGGGAAGGAGGCGTTTTTATGGCAACTATGAACATTTATAACTTTTATCATATGGCTGCTCCAAAGGTGGCGAATACAAAGTTCGATACTCATAAGAAGGAAGAACTGCAGGCTATTTATCAGCGTATGATCCGTTATAATCAGAAACAGCCGTTTTATAAGCTCTCTCTTTCCTCCGAAACTCAGGATTATATCATCGGTATTAAGGAGGCTTCTCTGGAGTTAAAGACCAGTGCAGCATTTCTGGAAGAAGATACCGACAGTACGAGCCGTCCTATGACAGTGTTTACGGATCAGCCATCCAGCCTGTCCGTGCAGCTGCTTGATTCCGCTTCCTCCACTGCAGACATTGCAGTTCAGGTAGAGCAGATTGCTACCCGGCAGGAAAATACCGGTACCATGGTTGCTTCTTCCGGAACTGACATTGCTCCCGGCAAGCATTTTCTGACGATTGAGCGAAATGGTACAGAGTATCAGTTTGAGATCAATACCAAAGCCGGCGAGACGAATCTGAGTATTCAGCAGCGCCTGGCTACTTCCATCAATCATAGCAACATCGGGGTTCAGGCTACCGTTCTGGAGTCCGGCACTTCCAGTGCCCTGAATCTGACCTCTGCTGTTTCAGGAACAGGCTCTGCCGAGAATGGGTTACAGTTCCTGGTCAAAGGCATCAGTGCAGCTTCCCTGTCCGATTATTTTGGTTTGAATCATGTCACCACCATGCCTTCCGATGCAGTGTTTACCTTAAATGGTTCCAGACAGCAGGCAGCGTCCAATCAGATTTCCATTAATAATACAATTGGGATCGAACTGTTGCGTCCTACGAATCAGACCGCAATGGTGCATGTGACTCCCGATTCTTCCAGCCTGCTGAATGATGTGGATGATTTTGTAGATTCCTATAATCATCTTTTGGATCTTGCGAACCAGACACAGGGCAATCCAAACGGTTCCAAAAAACTGTTGCGTGAACTATCTGCTGTTACCAGACGATTCCGGAACGAGCTGGAGGCAACCGGACTTACTCTGGATGACCGGGGATATCTGAAAAAGGATGAGGCGCTTCTGACCCAGAGTACAGAAAACGGACAGTTTCAGGAATTATTCCATCATCTGTCCGCATTCAAACACGCCATTGACTCCGCCGCTTCCAAAGTCACAAGCAATCCTATGGAGTATGTAGATAAAACGATTATCTCCTATCCAAACACCAAGCGCAATTTTCCAAATCCGTATATGCCGTCTATTTATAGCGGTATGCTCTACAATCGCTATTTATAATTATATTAAATCAGCTGAAGCTGCTGGAGCAGACCGTCAAACTGTACAATATCAATCGGCTTCGCTGTATATGCCACGCATCCAAGCTCAAATGCCTTGCTGACATTGGTACTGGCATCCATTCCGGATGTCATGATCACCTTTACCTCCTGCTTCGGAGTAAAGCCCTGTTCCCGTTCAAAGGCACGAATTGCCGCAACAGTCTCATAACCGTCCATCTTAGGCATCACAATATCCATGCACACCAGATCAAACGGCTTATTATCAAGTACCGCACATTTATATTTTTCAATTGCCTGCTCACCATCTTCTGCTGTCTGGCAGTTTCCGTATTTGGAAAGAAATTTTGTCATGAATTTTCGGCTTACAAAATCATCTTCCACAATCAGTATATTCATTCAAAAACCCCCTAGCAATAACTGCTTTTATTTTACCATACCATCAACCAAAAGTCTATGCTAACCACTATGCCCGCCTAAATGTTATTTCGTTTTTATTAACTTTTGGAAATAATCTTGTGGATTCTGTATTTTTCCTCTATAATGTCCCATATAATGTATTATGATCATGCAGATATGGTGACTGAATGATAACTGAATGTTGCCACTGATCTGTGCTATCGGGAGTTTGTTATGAAAATCCATCGGAATATGCTGTCTGTAGTTATGCCGGCATACAATGAAGAAAACTGCATATATCAGAACCTGTTAACAACCAGCCAGAGCATCCGGCAATTTCACCCGGATTATGAGATCATTGTTGTCAATGACGGAAGCTCTGATCACACTCTGGAGGAGGCCCTGCGTGCCAGAGCCGAGGATTCCCATATTAAGGTTGCCACCTATCACATTAACCGTGGTAAGGGCGGTGCTATCTGTGAAGGAATTTCCAGAGCCTCCGGTGAATATATTGCCTTTCTGGACGCCGATCTGGATCTGGCACCGGAGCATCTGCATGCCTTTTTGGACGCTATGCTGGATGAGGATGCCCACATTGTAATCGGTTCCAAGCTTCACCCGGACTCTCAGCTGAATTATCCGCTCAAGCGTAAGATCATGAGCTATGGTTATTATATGATTCTCCGGCTCCTGTTCCATCTGGATATCAAGGATACCCAGACCGGTGTTAAACTGTTTCGTGCAGAGGTCATCAAGCCGATCGCACAGAATCTGACAACGACAGGCTATGCATTTGATATTGAGATTCTGGCACGGGCAAGCCGTATGGGCTGCCGTATTGTAGAGATGCCGGTTACCGTAGACTATAAGCGCGGTCTGGAGAACGGCACAGCGCGCATTCGATTAAAAGATATTTTTGTAATGTTTTTCGACACATTAAAAATCTTCCGGGACATCAGGTTTCGCTCCTGAACCCGGAAGTTTCCTATCTACTGGCAAAGCTTTGCAACCACCTGATTGATCACTTTACCATCGGCTTTTCCCTTTAATTCCGGCATAACCGTCTTCATGATCTGGCCCTTATTCTTTGTCGCCAGAACCTCTGCAAACTTCTCTGTCAAATATGCTTCTACCTCTTCTGCAGACATCATGGCCGGTGCATATGCCTGGTATAACTCATACCGCTTCCGGTACTGCTCCAGCAGATCCGTTCTGTCGGCAGGGCAGGTATCAATCTGCTCCTTAACGCTCTTTAATTCCTTCAGAATTGCCTGATTTACCATATCCTCCGGAATGTCCTCTCTGCAGCCTGCATCAATGCCTGCTTTTTTAACCGCTGACACCAGAGTTGCAATACTGTCTTTCTTTTCCTTGTCCTTTGCCTTCATTGCGGCAATCATATCTTTCTGTAATGTTTCCAGCTTCATCCTGTTACCTTCCCTTCTGCTTTATCTTTATATATTGCATTGCTGCCTGTGCTGCTATTGTACCATCGGCTGCTGCCGTTGTCAGCTGTCTTACCTTCTTGGTCCTGCAATCACCGGCGGCAAAAATTCCCGGTGCTTCTGTTTTACAATCCTCACCTGCCATTACGTATCCCTGTGGATCCAGCTGAACCACCGAACGGAATGCCTTATTGGCCGGCTCCTGTCCGATTGCCACAAACAGTCCGTCTACCTGCAGCTCCCAGTCTTCTCCGGTTACTGCATTCTGCAGCTTCAATGTTTCCAGTCGCTCGTCACCTTCCAGACCGGTAAGCAATGTATTGACCCGCAGCTCTACCTTTGCGTTCGCCTTCAGGCGTCTCTCGGTATCATGATCTCCCCGGAACACGCGGCTTCTGTGGATCACATATACCTTCTTACAGAGCTGTGACAAATATTCGGCATCTGCCAGTGCTGTATTTCCACCACCGATGACAGCCACCGTCCGATCCTTATAAAAAGCTCCGTCACAGGTCGCACAATAGGAAATTCCCTTTCCCTGAAAACGCTCTTCTTCCGGTAGCTCCAGCTTCCGCTTCTTTGCTCCGGTTGCCAGAATCACGGTTCTGGCTCTATAATTTCCGGCTGTAGTCTTTACATCCCAGCCCTCATTCATCTCTTCCTCAATATCAGAATAGATCGGATCAAACTGGATGGACCGGGTAACTCCGTCCCCAAACTGAATCTGCTTTACCGGCGGCATCATTTTCTCTGCCGTAATCCGGACAAGCCCTGTTACAGTTGCAGTCACAAGCTCTGCTCCCGCTGCAACGGCCTGTTCATACAGATTAGTTGCAAACTGATATCCGGATATTTTCATAATGCCCGGATAATTCTCTACAGACTGTGCATTTACAATCTGTCCGCCATAAATTCCTTCCTCGATCATCAGCACCCGGAATCCGGCCCGGCTACTGTAAATCGCCGCCGTTAATCCTGCGGTACCTGCTCCAACAATTACTACATCATAAATCTCTGCCATGTTCTACCTCACAATCCCTCTCTCTTATCCGCCTCGTATCTTCTGCTCTGTTCCTTCTTTATAAATCAGCCTTCAATAAACTGCCGGATCGCCGTCTTTGGGAGTGCTCCCACCTGTCTTTTGACCTCTTTCCCGGCATCAAACACCAGCAGTGTCGGAATGGATTCTACCCTGTATTTTCTGGCCAGCTCCAGCTCATCATCCACGTTTACCTTTGCAAACTTTATCTCCGGCATTTCCTCTGAAAGCTGCTCGATCAGCGGTCCGACCATCTGACACGGTCCGCACCAGCTCGCCCAGAAATCCACAACAACCGGCTGCTCTGCCTGTAAAACTTCTGCTTCAAAATTATCGGTTCCTATTTGTTTTACTGCCATAGTATTCTCCTTCCTTTTCCTTAGTATCTGACTTTATTTATGATTCTATTCCATTTTCTTCATTTTGGCTACCTAGATGTTCTCTTGCCACCGCCAGCATGAGTTTTATCCGGTTTTCCTGATTTACCTTTGTCGCTCCCGGATCATACTCGATATCTACCGCATTAATTGCCGGATTGACCCGCCGCACCTTATTTAACATGCCTTTTACCGAAACATGACATGGCAGGCACCCGAACGGCTGGACGCATACGATATTTTCATAGCCATGATCCGCCAGCTCCAGCATCTCTGCTGCCAGATACCAGCCCTCGCCCATACTGTTTCCGATATCTGCAACACCTTTCGCCCGTTCCTTTAGGGTGTTCACCCGCTCCGGTGCTGTAAAGCAGTCAAATGCCTCTATGTTCCGGATTAGCAGATCTTCTACCTTGAACAGGAACTTCATGACAACCGTCATGATCAGCTTCTTAAATGGTTTGCCGCCATATGCCCGCAGATCCTCCATCGCACCATTGGTCTTATACACACCAAAGCCCAGCATACTCGGCATAAATACCTCACAATCCTGCTCTGCGAGAAACTCCTCCAGATGATTATTACCCGGCACGGAATATTTTAAGAACAGCTCTCCTACAATTGCCACCTTTACCTTCGGCACCTTCCGGATCGGAATTCCGGCGAAGTCCGCCCCGATCCCCTGCAGATTTTTCTCAATCTTCGACGGCATAAAGCCCCGTCCCTTCTGAAATCCTGCAGTCAGCTTCTCTATCCAGAAATCCACCATACGATCGGTTGCTCCCGGTTCAATTTCATACGGCCGTGTCTGATTGCTGACGATCATCAGCATATCTCCGTAAATC
Organism: uncultured Clostridium sp.; assembly: GCA_902464345.1. Lineage (GTDB taxonomy): Bacteria > Bacillota > Clostridia > Lachnospirales > Lachnospiraceae > CAG-632. The sequence goes on along the minus strand of CABQJA010000016.1, from coordinate 13,632 downwards.
ATACCCGCAAGTGCCATCAACAGAGTTCTCGGTGTCAGATTGATTCCGCTGTTCAGCTCCAGTCCCCAGATATTAGCCGATATAAACGGCACATTGGGATACCCTGCCTTCTCAAATGCTTTCCGCATCAGATGAATGTAATTAGAATCCCGGCAGCCGCCACCGGACTGCGTGATCACCATTGCAACCTTATCCGGATCATATTCTCCGCTTTCCATAGCCGTCAGCATCTGTCCTGTGATCAGAAGTGCCGGATAGCAGATATCATTATGTACATATTTCAGACCCTTCTGTAAAACATCCGGACCCTCTGCTCCCATCAATGCAATATGGAAGCCCTGTCTGGAAAGGATCGGTTCGATCAGTCGAAAATGAAGCGGTGCCATTTCCGGAATCAGGATCGTATAATCCTTTTTCATTTTCAGAGTAAATTTAACTCTTCCCTTGTAATGCGTATCCTTCTGCTTCATACTGCTTTTGTCCCTTCCTGTTCCTGCTTCGTCTGTTCAATTGCGGCCATCAGACTTCTCAACCGAATTTTTACCGCACCCAGATTCGTTACTTCATCGATCTTGATCTGTGTATATAGCTTTCCGGCCTCTTCCAGGATACTTCTCGCCTCATCCGTTGTTACCGCATCCAGACCGCAGCCAAAGGAAACCAGCTGGATCAGATACATATCCGGCTGTTCCGCCGCATAACGGGCGGCTGCAAATAATCTTGCATGATAGGTCCACTGATTCAGCAGATTCGGCCGTCCGGATCTCGCAAGCGGTGCAACCGCATCCTCTGACAGCACCGCAAATCCAAGTCCCGCAACCAGCTTGTGGATGCCATGATTGATCTCCGGATCAATATGATATGGTCGTCCGGCCAGGATAATGATTTCTTTCCCCTGCTTTCTCGCCTGCTCTGTGATCCAGATCCCCCGCTCCAGAACCTTATTCCGATATCCGTCATATTCCGCATAGGCCGCCTGACAAGCCTGCTTGATCTCCGCCTTTGTAAATGTGCCAAGCTTCTTCTCCAGAATTTTTCCGATTCGTTTCGGAAACTCCTTCCGCTCATGCGGGCCCACATAGTCGTTTATAAATGAAATCTTTCCAAAATTGATCGTATTCGCCTCGATCACCTCCGGATATCCGGAAATAACCGCACAGTTATAATTATTGGCACCCTTTTCCCGGTCGATATTAAAGGTCATACACGGATAGAAGATCGTATCCACGCCCATCTCGATCAGACGCTGGATATGCCCGTGCATCAGCTTCGCCGGAAAACATACCGTATCCGACGGGATCGTGCCCTGCCCCTTCAGATACATCTCCCGGTTAGAAAACTCCGTCCGCACCACCCGGTATCCAAGGCTTGTAAAAAATGCATGCCAGAACGGATACATCTCATACATATTCAGTCCCATCGGTATTCCGATCGTACCGCGTGTGCCTTCTCCCGGCTGATATTCCGCCAGCAGCTTCAGTTTATACTCGTAAATATTTAACGTATCATCCTGTGCATGGTTTGTCACCGGCTTCTCACACCGGTTACCGCCGATAAAGCGTCTACCGTTGCCGAAATGATTAACCGTCAGCTGGCAATGATTGTTACATCCGTTACACAGCACACTCTGGATGGAATAGGTGAATTTCTCCAGCTCCTCCCGGCTCAGGATTCCCGTTGCCGCCTGCTGTGATTTTGCCTGTTTTTCCAGCTGGGCTTCCGCCTGTTTTTCATGTCTGGCATAAAGTGCTGCACCATATGCCCCCATCATACCTGCAATGTCCGGTCGGATTACTTCCACACCCAGCTCCTGCTCGAACGCCCGCAGTACAGCGTCATTTAAGAATGTACCTCCCTGTACCACGATCTTCTTACCAAGCTCGTCTGCAGAATGTACACGAATTACCTTATACAGTGCATTCTTCACTACACTGATCGACAATCCCGCCGAAATATCCTCTACCGAAACCCCTTCCTTCTGCGCCTGTTTGACAGAAGAGTTCATAAATACCGTACACCGGGACCCCAGGTCTACCGGATGCCTTCCCTTTAAACCAAGTCGTGCAAATTCATCAATCGGATATCCGAGTGAGCTCGCAAAGGTCTGCAGAAAGGAACCACAGCCGGAGGAGCAGGCTTCATTTAAGAAAATGCTGTCGATTGCTCCACCGCGGATCTTAAAGCATTTCATATCCTGCCCGCCGATATCTATGATAAATTCCACATCCGGCATAAAGTACTTCGCCGCCGTAAAATGTGCAACCGTCTCTACTACACCGTAATCCATATTCAGGGCATTCCGGATCATATCCTCTCCGTATCCGGTAACTGCACTCGCCCGGATCTTCACATCCGGATATGCTGCATACATCTCAAGCAATGCCTCCCGAACCACCTCGATCGGCTTTCCCTGATTGGACTGATATTTGGAAAACAGAATCGACCCCTTCTCATCGGTCAGGATTACCTTCAGGGTCGTAGATCCGGAATCCACGCCAAGATATGCATCTCCCTGATACGGTTCTCCTTCCCGTCTTGGTACACAGTGTTTGGCGTGTCTTTCCCGGAATGCTTCGTATTCTTCCTCATTCTGGAATAACGGATGCAGAGATACCGCATTGCCGAAATCCTGTTTTTCACCTATGATCTTCAACGCCCGATTCAGATCCACCTTATCCTCTGCATAATACGCAGCACCAAGTGCTACAAAATACAGGGAATCCTCCGGGCAGATGCCTTTACAGTGCAGCGTGTCATCAAAGCTTGCCCGTAATTCCGACATAAAGGTCAGCGGGCCTCCCAGATAGACAATATTTCCTTCGATCGGCCGTCCCTGTGCCAGTCCGGTAATCGTCTGATTCACGATCGCGTACAGGATACTGGCGGAAATATCCTCCTTCCGTGCTCCCTGATTCAACAATGGCTGAATATCTGTCTTTGCAAACACACCGCATCTGGATGCGATCGAATAAATCTTATCATGCTTCTTTGCCAGCTCATTCATTTCATCTACGGATATCTGCATCAGGCTCGCCATCTGATCTGCAAACGCACCGGTTCCGCCGGCGCAGGTACCATTCATCCGTACCTCCAGATTGCCATCCAGAAACAGGATCTTAGCATCCTCGCCGCCCAGCTCAATAACTACATCCGCCTCCGGCAGTCGATGTCCCATTGCCACCTTGGTCGCATATACTTCCTGCACAAACGGAATGCCCGCACGCTCTGCAAGTCCCATCCCGGCAGAACCCGATATCGCACATACCACCGGCTCCGTAATCTGAAATTTCTCGATCAGTCCACCCAGAACCTCCTGTGTTTTCTCTGTGATCATGGCATAATGCCGTTCGTAGCTTTTATGTAAAATTACACCTGCATCGTCCAATACTACACATTTAATGGTCGTAGACCCTATATCAATTCCTATTCTCATTTTTTATCCTTCCTGTATGATCCCTTACAGTGTCTTTATATAATTCAGGTATTTCAGACTGATCTTAGACCATTTAAATCCAAGCTTTTCCAGTTCATCCACCGTAAACTGATTACTGATCGGAACATTTTTTGACGAGGTTGCAATGGTATTATAAAAGGACAGCACTGCAATCTCTTTATCATGAATCCGTTCCTTCAGGCTCTTCTCAAATACATCCTTCGGAACCCGCTTTACCCGGAGGAGCATCTTCCGACACAGATTCTCCAGATAAAACACGTTCGGATTATAAAGGTTATAAATATTATTGATCCGATTATGAAGTGCCAGCCTTACAAATGCATCCGCGCACTCATCAACCGCAGTAAAATCAATCGGATATTCTGCCAGCTCACTGCTGTACATTCCCATCTTAAACAGTCCCCGGCAGCGGTCCAGAAATCCATTATCCTGCGCGTTTTTCTGGAATTTTCCATCCTTCATCCGCCAGGTCAGGTTGCCGATCCGGAAAATGTTCGCCTTCAGGCCCTTTGCCCTTGCCAGAAGTACCCGCTCCTCTGCCTTAAACTTCGAATGAATATATACATTCTGCGTATAATTCTGTCCGATATCCAGATGAAACTCATCAAAGCAGGCATCCGGATTACTCTGGCTCACGGTCCCGGCACCATTGACACTTGCTGTTGATGTGTATTGAAGCGGTGCATGTGCATCCATGCAGAAATCAATCACATTCTGGGTACCGGTTACATTTGTCCGCTCGAAATCCGCATAATGTCCGGCATGATGTACATTTGCTGCCGTATGGATCACCATGTCTACCCGGTGCGCCAGTGTCTCATACTCTGCAACTGTCAGCCCGAATCTCGGCTGTTCAATATCTCCCTTTACCACCTTATATGTAAAATACTCATATTCCTTCGGAAAATAGTTTTTCAGCGTCGGTCGGAGCCGTTCTTCATTCCGTACTAAGCATACTACCTTAAGCTTCCTGCGCAACAGTTCTCTCAGAATATGCGCCCCCAGGAAGCCGGTCGCTCCGGTCAGCAGAATATACTTCGGACGATTTTTATATAAGATATTGCAATCTGTCTGTATCAGTGCATTGACATCGATGGTCTCTTCCGTTGCAGCCTGCTGCTCCAGAAGGATTGCCTGTTCCAGAAGCTCTACGGTCGGATACTCATAAATATCCTGTCCCTGCACACCCAGAAGTGCTGCCAGCTCCAGGGCCGACAGACTGTCACCGCCCAGTGCGAAGAAATCATCCCGGATTCCGACACCCCGTTTTCCAAGTACCTGTTCAAATGCCTGCGCGATCCGTTTCTGCTCCACGGTCTCCGGTGCCACATATGCCACCGCTTTCTTTCCCCGTTGTTCCCGGATCCAGTGCATAACCTCATTTCGTTTAATTTTCAATGTTGTCGTTTTCGGAAACTCCTGTGCCCGGAAATCCAGCGCCACAATCCGTTTATAGGTCGGAAGCTTTTCATTCAGCTTTCGGATTCCCTGCTTAATCTCCTTCTGCTCGGATACATTGCCCGGATGCTCCGGCAGGACAAGGGCACTTAATTTCCCTTCATCATCATATACCATCGCATCCCGGATTCCCGGAACCATGATCAGATAATTCTCCAGTTCCTCCGGATATATATTCTTACCGTTATCAAGTATGATCAGATTTTTAGAACGCCCGGTTATATAAAGGTATCCATCGTCATCCAGATATCCAAGATCTCCGGTATGGAACCATCCGTCTTCCATAACCTCAACGGTCGCCTCAGGATTCTTATAATACCCCTTCATGACTCCGTCACCTTTTACCAGAATCTCCTGATTCTCGATCTTCAACTGCAGATACGATACCGGCTTTCCGACAGAACCGAACCGGTTGCTCCCCGGATAATTGGCAGCCACCAGCGGAGCACATTCCGTCAGACCATAGCCCTGATACAGATTAATTCCAAACTCATCAAAAGCTTCCGCCACTTCCTTCCGCAAAGCCGCACCGCCCACTACAACATTCGTCAACTGTCCGCCGAATTTATCCAACACCGGCTTATATAGTTTCCGTCTGGCATCAATGCCGACTCTGTTCAACATATGATTGCAGGCTCTGGCTGCCTTCACTTTACCTTTTACATTGCCCGCCGCAATACCTTCCTGCAGTTTTCTGTAAAAAATCTCCGCAATTGCCGGAACGATCAATATCACTGCCGGCCGAAACCGTTTCATGTTCTCCACAATATTTTCCAGTTTATCATTAATACATACTGTAGCTCCACAATACAGAACTCCCAGATTATCAATCGTCAGTTCAAATGTATGATGAATCGGCAGCACCGAGAGTACCACCGGCTCGCATTTCAGGTTTTTTGTAAAGTCCATACGGGCCACATCATTAATATTACTCACTATATTTTTCTGACTGAGTGCAACGCCCTTACTGGTACCGGTTGTACCTGAGGTAAACAGGATCTCTGCCAAAGCTTCCCGGTCTGTCTCCGGAAGAGTACCCGGCATCGTCCGCAGAATTTCCCGGAACTCCGTTCCGGAGAAACTGATCACCTCCGTGACCCGGTTCTCTCCCTGCCTGATTTCTTTCATGAACGGTTCGAATTCTTCGGATAAAAAGACTGCATCCACATCTCCCATAATAAGCAGATTTAACAGCTCCTCTTCCGGCAGCATTTTATCCAGCGGAATCACAATATTTCCACTGTTAATCGTCCCCAGAAATGTAACGATCCACGCATAGCTGGAGCCTCCGAGAATTGCAACATGCTTTCCCTTCCAATGCTTCTCTGTCATCCAGGTTGCAATTGCATTTACATCCCGCTGCAATTCCAGATAGGTCTTATCCACAACTGCCGCGCCTTCCAAATATTGATAAGCAGTCCTTTCACCATATAATCGTGCTATTTCTGTCACAAACTCCTGTAGGTCACTTAAATTTTTATTCATTCCTATATCTCCCGTTATTTCCGTTCCTGTATCACCCGGCATATTTCCATATTGCATACATAGTAATTATACTCTTTCAATCTGTGGATTTCAATTAGCTACACTCTATTCCATATAGAAAAAGAGACCATACCTGTCGGTACAGTCTCTTGTCTCGTTTTAATTTATATTCAAATCAATCGGATAATTATTCAATCACCTTGATCCAGCCCTTTGGAGCCTCGATGTGACCCATCTGGATACCTGTCAGAGTCTCATATAACTTCTTCGTGGTTGGTCCCATTTCTTCCATACCGCTTGGCAGGCAGATCTCTTCACCATGATCAACGATCTTTCCAACCGGTGAGATAACAGCTGCTGTACCACACAGACCACACTCTGCGAAGTCCTTCAGCTCATCCTTATAAACCTCACGCTCTTCTACTTCAAGTCCTAAATATTCCTTAGCAACGATCAACAGAGAACGTCTGGTGATGGATGGAAGAATACTGTTAGACTTCGGTGTTACAACCTTATTATCCTTTGTAATAAAGATAATGTTGGCACCACCGGTCTCCTCAACCTTGGTTCTGGTTGCCGGATCTAAGTACATATTCTCATCATAACCTTCCTTATGTGCAGTTACGATTGCATGAAGGCTCATTGCATAGTTCAGACCAGCCTTGATGTTACCGGTTCCATGCGGTGCTGCACGGTCGAAATCACTGATCCGGATTGTGATAGGCTTTGCGCCACCCTTGAAGTATGGTCCTACAGGGGTTGTAAAGATACGGAACTGATATTCATCAGCCGGCTTTACACCAATAACCGGATTAATACCGAACATATATGGTCTGATATATAAGGTTGCTCCTGAACCATATGGTGGAACATAACCTGCATTTGCCTTTACTGTCTGAACAACTGCATCTACAAATCTATCTTCCGGGAATACCGGCATCTCCAGTCTTGCTGCAGACTGTGCAAGACGCTCTGCATTTAAGTCCGGACGGAAGCATACGATATGTCCATCCTCGGTCGTATATGCCTTTAATCCCTCAAATACTGTCTGTGCATACTGTAATACACCGGCACACTCACTCATTGTAATCATATCGTCTTCAATCAGCTGTCCCTGATCCCATGCACCATCCTTGAAGGTTGATACATATCTCTTATCTGTCTTTACATAGCCAAATCCCAGATTTGACCAATCGATGTTTTTCTTTTCCATTTTTCTCCACACCTTTCTCTAACTTCGTGAAACCGCTGGTCGCGAACATGACGATTTCATTGCATTTATTGTAGTCCCTGATTTCCTGACTGTCAATAAGCTATTCTGCGATAATGGTATATTCCGTTTCAAAAATCTTGCCCGGCCGCAGCTCATTTCCATATTCCCGGTCTGCCAGCATACCGACAAAGCTCTCGCGGTCGCATCGGCCGTACCATGGTTCTATACATACAAACGGTGCCTGCTTCTTCGCCGGCGACCAGAGTCCAAACAGCGGTGCATCGAATTTCACCGTCAGATACGGCTTCTTATCCTGGCCTGCCAATGCCACCTGATGTGCCTGTCCTCCCTCGATTACTAATGCATCCTCGTCAAACAGATGCTCTGCGATCGGCATACATCCACCGCAGGTGTCCAGTGTATGCCCCTCTGTATCCAGAAGACCATTGGTACTGAGCTTTCCATAAGAAAGCGGCTCCTTATTATCAAAGATCAGATAGTAATCCGTCTGTTTTCCCTCTCCGTCAATCGGACACATAAATGCCGGATGTCCGCCGATGGAGAAAAACATGGTCTTCTTATCCTCATTTGCCACCCGCCACATAACTGTGATCTTTCGTCCTTCCAGCCGATATCCGATCTCCAGCCGGAACCGGAACGGATATACCTTTAATGACTCCTCGTCTGCCTTCAGTTCAAACCAGATTGTGTCTACATTGTGCTCCGTCATCTGAAATTCCCGGTCTCTGGCAAATCCATGCTGTGACATCGGATATTCTCTGCCCGCATATTTATAGGCCTTATTCTTTAATCCACCCACGATCGGAAACAATACCGGTGACCGTCTTCCCCAATAAGCGCTGTCCCCATGCCAGAGATAGTTTCTCCCGGTCAGAATATCCTCAATCTGTACAATCTCTGCACCTGCATCCGAAATCATCACCCGCAGGGCACCGCTCTGTAATGTATGTAATGCCATCTTCGTTCCTCCAATTCTTAGAATGTATTCCAATTTCTGATATCAGTATATAATATCTTTTATCAAATGGGAAGATACTATTGTCATCCCCCGTTGCCATAACAAAAGCAGACATAATAAAAGAAGAGGAAGTGCATCGTTTCGAATTACACTTCCTCTATTGCTCGCTATTCATTTTTTAATGATCTCCCTTGAGATTTTTTTGAGAAACTTTCCTTGATAATTAATTTTCCACACCTGCCATTATAGGTTCAACTTTCCAATTCATCCATAGTCTCCGATTCCGTTCTGACTGCTCCTACTCGAATAATATCCGTTATTCTTTCACCCAACAGCTCCCGGTAATCTTATTATGATTGATTCCTTATGCCGTTTCTGAATGTGTCATCCAACACATCCACCCGGTATAATGATTCTCACATAATAATCGATTCTATCTGTATCACGTATACACTGAATGGATCCGTTCATTCATCAATTGTATGCTTTACATTCTAACTATCGAGCGTCCTGCTTCTTCTATCGTACGAAAGGTACGTTCCATATGGACTGTTTTAAGGCTTTATCTTAAAGGCTTTCTGTGTGGACCTTTCTGTAAAACAGTTTGCAATTGATAAATGGTTATGTCTGTATGTCCAACGGAATCTCCTCCCTTCTTTTCTTATTCAGCCCCAGCTTGTATGGCTGCTTTTCTTTTTGTTTTCTATAATCTGATTATATATGACCTCTTTTATTTTGTCAATACATTTTTGAAATTATTTTTATTTTATTTGATATTTGTTTTCGCAACTTGTATTATTTCATTATATTTGTTTTAATTATTCAAATTGTATATTCAATTTAACCTCTTGTTTCCATGCAATAGCTGTTTTACTTTATAACAGCAGCTATTGCATAGTACATAATACAAAAAACGCCAGTGCCCTGTCCGGTATATCAACCTTTCAGAACACTGACGGTTTTCGATTCTACTGCTCGTTTGCCTGTACTGCCTTTACATAATCCTCGATCATGTCTGCCGTTGCCTTAATACCCAGACGACTGCAGTTAATGGTCATGTCATAGTTTCTGGCATCGCCCCACTTGGTCTGGCAATAATAATTATGATATGACTTACGCTTCTTATCATGTCTGCGGATGATCATTTCAGCTTCTTCTGCAGACACTCCACGGGATTCCTGTACCCGCTTCAGCTTCGCTTCTTCATCTGCAATAATGAAAAAGCTCATCAGACCATCATATGCCTTTAACACATCTTCAGAGCATCGTCCGACAACAACGAATGATTCTCCGCTCTCTGCTTTTTCCTTCAAAAAATCAAACTGCATTCTTGCCGTAATTTCTTCCGGAGAGTTACTGTAACCACGTACACTTCTTGATAAGAGAAGGTTTCTCGGTGCCTCATCATACTTCTTCAGTCCCGTACCTGTCAAATCCTTTTCTGCTGCCACTGCATCTAACAGATTTCGATCATAGATTGGAAGTCCGAGTCTGGTTGCAAGTTCCTGTGCGACTTTATGTCCGCCGCTGCCGTATTCACGGCTGATAGAAATAATCAACTGTTTTGCCATTCCGAATCCTCCTTATAAATACCGTACAAAAATCCATACTGTGCAGATGATCAGTACCAGAATGGTTGCCGGTGCTACCTTTGCACAATACTCGCCCCATCCAACCGGATGGCCTTCCTTTGCTGCTACCGAAGTACCAACTACATTCGCAGACGCTCCGATTGGAGTTGCGCTACCGCCGATATCGGTACCCATTGACAGGCTCCATGCCAGTGTATGAAGGTCTACACCTGCTGTTGCTCCGGCCAGATCACTGATGATTGGAACCATAGTTGCCGCAAACGGAATATTATCAATAAACGCACTTGCGATTGCTGAACCCCAGATAATGATTGCTACCATTACCATTGCATTGCCTCCGCTGACCTTACCGATAAAGTTTGCTACAATCTGCAGGATACCGGTCTGCTCCAGGCCGCCAACTACAATAAACAATCCGATAAAGAATAATAATGTCTTGTAATCAACCTTCTTAATGACAGATCCGATTGCCTTACCGGATGTGATGAGGGTCAGCACTGCGATCAGCACACCGATGAATGCAACTGTCAGACCGGTCTGTGCATGGGTTACAAGAAGCACAACTGCAAGCAGGAAAATAATACAGCTAAATACGAATCCACGCTTATCTGTAATCGCTTCCTTCGGATCCGGAAGATCTTCTGCTTTCACCGGCTCACCGGTCGTCTGCTTCAGCTGCTTATGATATACAATGTAGAAATAAATAATAGTCACTACCAGGCAGATCAAAGCCATAACACCTGTATTCTTCAGGAAGTCGAAAAATGACAGTCCAAGGGATGTTCCGATAATAATGTTCGGTGGATCTCCACATACAGTTGCCGAACCACCCAGATTCGCACAGAATATCTCTGACAGAATCATCGGCACCGGATTAAACTTTAACAGATGCGCCAATTCCACCGTAACGGCTGCCAGGAACAGAATAACCGTGATACTGTCGATAAACATTGCCAGTACAAAAGACATTGCCATAAATGTAATGAAAATCGGAATAGTCTTATAGTGAACCATCTTTGCGATCAGCATACATAACCAGCGGAAGAACCCAACTCTTGCCATTCCTTCCACCATTACCATCATACCTGCAATAAAGATGATTGTTGCCCAGTTAATACCGGCGGTTGATTCTGCGGCTGCCTCCGCTCCGAACCCCCAGAATTCCGGAGTAAAAATTGTTTTGTAATTCAGTGTTTCAACAATGGCATTTACATCATGCATGCAGATTCCGAATACCAGAACCAGTGTCAGAAGTCCACAGCCCAATGTAATATATTGCCGTTCGATTTTATCAATTACGATCAAAACAAACATGGCAATAAAAATAGCCAATGCCAGAATTTGTGCTGCCATTTTTCATCCTCCTTATAGTTTTTTCACACAAATGGTGTTTTTACACACCGTATTCATTATAGGTGAATCCGTTCAAAAGTCAATATGATTTCTGCTTTTGTTTGCAGACGTACAAATCCCCGGCTGTCCAGTTTCAGACAGCCAGGGACCTGTGCGTATATAAGTTTATTAAAAGAGGGATTACTCTACATCCTGTAATGCAGCGACATCTTCTTCACCGGTTCTTACTTTTACAACACGGTTTACTGCATATACGAAAATCTTACCATCACCAATATGGCCGGTATAAAGCGCCTTCTTCGCTGCTTCGATCACCTTTTCAACCGGGATCTTGCTGACTACAACTTCAACCTTTACCTTTGGAAGAAGTGTTGCATCCATTTCAACACCACGATATTTCTCGCCGGCACCCTTCTGGATACCACAGCCCATAACCTGTGTAACTGTCATACCGGTTACACCAAGGTCGTTCATAGCCTTCTTTAACTGCTCGTAACGAGCCAGCTTTGCAATGATAACAACCTTATTGATATCACTCTCAACCGGAGCGGTTGTAACTACCTTAACAGCAGCATTCTTCTGTGCATCAGAAGCCTTTACGTACTCATCCTCACCAAGATCGGTGTTCTCATTTACTTCTGTCATGTTAGCATTTGCATCCATGATAGCAAAGCCTGCATATGCAGATGGAAGACCATGCTCCTTGATATCCAGACCTTCGATTTCTTCCTCTTCAGTAACACGAAGTCCGATGGTTGCCTTAATGATCAGGAATGTAATTGTCATTGTAACTGCAGTCCATGCCAGAATTGCTGCAATACCTAACAGCTGAATGCCTAACAGCTTAAATCCACCGCCATAGAAGAGACCGGTGTATGCGGATTCCGGTGCATCCGGAGTTGCGAATAAGCCAACTGCGATCGTACCCCAAAGACCGTTGCAGAAATGAACTGCTACTGCACCAACCGGATCGTCTACGTGTATTACGTTATCTAAGAACCAGACACCAAATACAACCAGCAGACCGGATACGATACCAATGATTGCTGAACCTGCACAGTCTGTAATATCACAAGGTGCTGTGATTGCTACCAGACCTGCCAGAGAAGCATTCAGACACATGGAAACATCAGGTTTGCCATATTTGATCCAGGTAAACAGCATACATACAACAGTTGCAACTGCCGGAGCAATTGTTGTTGTTAAGAAAATACTTGCCAGCTGATCTGTTGTGGTTGCAGCTGCACCATTAAATCCATACCAGCCAAACCAAAGGATAAATACACCTAAAGCTCCGATTACCAGGTTATGACCAGGGAACGCATTAACCTTTGTTACCTTGCCATCCTTCTTCACAAACTTACCGATACGAGGTCCAAGTAAAGCGGCACCGATCAATGCGGTAAGACCACCTACCATATGGATAACGGAAGAACCGGCGAAATCATGATAGCCCATCTGAGCTAACCAGCCACCGCCCCATACCCAGTGGGTTTCAATCGGATAAACAACTGCTGAAATAACTGCGGAATAAATACAGTAAGAAACGAACTTCGTTCTTTCTGCCATGGCACCGGACACGATGGTTGCTGCTGTTGCACAGAATACCAGGTTAAATACAAATCCAGGCCAATCAAAGTTTGCATAATCAGAAAAAATATTCAAGGTTGGCTTTCCGATAAAACCACCGACATCTTCTCCACACAGTAAACTGTAACCGATGAAAATAAATACGACTGTACCGATACAGAAGTCCATCAGGTTTTTCATGATAATGTTTCCGGCATTCTTTGCTCTGGTGAAACCAGCCTCCACCATGGCAAATCCTGCCTGCATCCAGAATACCAGTGCAGCACCCATCAGAAACCAGACGCTTGTCAGAATGTTTCCGGTTGCGCTGTCTACTATGGTACTCATAATCTCTTCGCTAAGTTCCATACGCACTCACTCCTTACTCAAAATACTTTTTTATTTCCCCGGCATGCTCCTCTAATTGTTATACCGGTGATTGATGTGGTGAGTTTAGCAATTTTTTATAATTATTTCTTGAAAAAATTGGACATATGGCTTTTACATTTTTTCAAAAAAAGGATTGACT
>CABQJA010000015.1 GCA_902464345.1 uncultured Clostridium sp. | reverse complement strand
ATATGAAAGACTACAGTCTGGAAAAGGGTGACGTGATTTTTCGTGAAAATCAATAACTTTCAGTTGAAATTTTGGTAAAAAAATTATATTATAAAGGATAGGTATATGTGCCTGTTCGGAGCACAATGGAATGAATGAAGATTAAGGAGGACATAACTGTGATCGAAATCGAGTCTAAAGAAGAGAAAACACCTGCTAAGATTCTTGTAATCGGTGTGGGAGGCGCAGGTAATAATGCGGTCAACAGAATGATAGATGAAAATGTAGAGGGAGTAGAACTGATTGCTGTAAATACAGACAAGCAGGCTCTTGCATTGAATAAAGCAACAACAAAGGTTCAGATCGGTGAGAAGCTGACCAAGGGACTTGGTGCCGGAGCGAAGCCGGAGGTAGGCGCTCAGGCAGTAGAGGAAAACCGGGAAGAGATCGTAGATATGATCAAAGAGGCCAATATGGTATTCGTTACCTGTGGTATGGGTGGCGGAACCGGAACCGGTGCAGCACCGAAGATTGCAGAGATGGCCAAGAACCTTGGTATCTTAACGGTTGGTGTAGTAACGAAGCCGTTTAAGTTCGAAGGAAAGCCAAGAATGAACAACGCACTGGCAGGTATTGAGCAGTTACGTCAGAATGTAGATACTCTGATCGTAATTCCGAATGACAAGCTGTTACAGATCTGCAGCAAGAATACTTCTATTCCGGAAGCGTTGAAGAAGGCGGATGAAGTATTACAGCAGGGCGTACAGGGCGTAACCGACCTGATCAATAAGCCGGGTCTGATCAATCTGGACTTTGCGGATATTCAGACCGTTATGCGTGACAAGGGTATCGCACACATCGGTATTGGTAAGGCATCCGGTGAGAACAAGGCTGTAGAAGCGATCAAGCAGGCTATGGACAGCCCATTATTAGAGACCACCGTATCCGGTGCAACCGATATTATTATCAACTTCTCCGGAGATGTTGGAATCATGGATACCAGCGAGGCAGTTTCCTATGCATCTGAGATTGCCGGTGATGATGTTAATATTATCTTCGGTACCGTTGATGCAGAAGCAAGCACCGATGAATTAAGTATTACAATTATTGCTACCGGTATTGATGCACCGAAGCCGACAATGGCAGGTATAGCTACACCTAGAAAGACGACCGTACAGAGTGGCCCGACCTATGCGAATCAGGCACTTGCAACCGGTGGTGTACAGCCGACACCGGTACAGCCGGTATCTGCAGCAGCAAAGCCTTCCTTCTTAGATGGCAGAAGTACATCTGCAGTTCAGGCACCGAAGCCGACCGCGACTCAGCCACAGCCGGTTGAGAGAAAAGCTCCGGCTAAGCCAAAGGCAGAGGGTGGAATTGTAATTCCTACATTCTTAAAGAGAAAATAATCAGAATGCTCTCCGATATGATCGATCTCAGAGTATTAGCAGACAGAGTTTAGAATTCAGAGCTCCGGGATAACTGGTAACAGTTGTCCCGGAGCTTTTTGCGTTGTGACGATAGGGAAAAGCTATGCGGTGGTGGAAATCATATACGGTGGAGGAATGGTCGTAAAACATCGGAATTGCCAGCCAGAATGAGACAGGAATCGCAGACGGATGGATGTAGAATACAGAAAAGGATGGGAGGCGGGCAGTGAAGTATAAAATCTATCTGGATGTTTTATTTTTGATCAATTTTGGAATGGATGCATGGATACTCTGGCTGACCGGTAAATTGTGCAGAAAGCATCCGGTGTGGTGGCGGCAGCTGATCGCGGCACTGAGCGGAGCCTTTCTTGTAACGATTCTTGTATGGATTCCGGTGCCCAAAGCCTGGCTTTATGCGGTTCTGGGCTATGGAGTTATGGGACTGCTCATGTGCTGGCTGGCATTCTCACCGCATTCGGTATGGGAGACGGTAAAAAGCTATCTCTGTATGCTGGTGGTAACCTTCCTGCTGGGAGGGATTATGAACTGGTTATACCTGGGGACCGGACTTGGTACATATATTAACCGGCTCTGTGCCGGAAGCGGTCTGGGAATCCGGGGGCTTACAATTCTGGTGCTTGCCGGTGGTGCTATATTCGGAATCCTGGGAACCGGGGCGGCAGGTATCCGGGAAGAGTGGAGGAATCCGTATTATCAGGTGGTTTTATACTGGAAGGATAATCATATAAAGGGCAGGGGACTTCTGGATACCGGAAACTTTCTGACCGATCCGGTCAGTCATCAGCCGGTAGTGCTGGCGGAAGCCGAGTGGATCTGCCCTTTATTATCAGAGGAATATCGGAGTCTGGTGCAGACCTATCTGGCAACCGGCAGGATCGATTATGATCAGATTGCAGAACAGGGACTCTCCGGGATCCGATGGATTCCGTATTGCTCGGTAGGCAATGAACAAGGGGAGCTGCTGGGAATCGTGTGTAATGCAATGATGCTCAGACATAACCGACAGGAGAGTGTCCGCAGAAATGTAGTGGTAGGAATCAGTCCGACTCCGCTTTCGGACGATCAACGGTATCAGCTTCTGCTGCAGGAAAGGATCTTAGAATGGGAGGAAACAATATGTTGCAGGTAGTCAGTAATGAGCAGTTTAAATTCACAATGGTCGGAAGGTTTGCGGGGCTTTTCTTTCCGCCCAGGGGAGAGATTCATTATATAGGGGGTTCGGAGATCCTGCCTCCGCCATTAGATGCGGCACAGGAGCAGAAGCTCCTGCGAAAGATGGGAACATCCGAGGAGGGAGAGGCCAAAAGCATTCTGATCGAGCATAATCTGCGCCTGGTCGTATATATCGCAAAGAAGTTTGATAATACAGGGGTTGGGGTGGAGGATCTGATCTCGATCGGTACCATTGGCCTGATCAAAGCAATCAACACCTTTGTGCCGGATAAAAAGATCAAGCTGGCCACCTATGCCTCCCGCTGCATTGAAAATGAGATTTTGATGCATCTTCGGAGAACGAATAAGACCAAGATGGAGGTCTCGATCGATGAGCCTTTAAATGTGGACTGGGATGGAAACGAGCTACTGCTGTCAGATATTCTGGGAACGGATGAGGATGTGATTTACCGTGATATTGAGGACGAGGTGGACCGGAAAATGCTCCGGAGAGCATTATCCGTACTGACACCCCGGGAGCGACTGATCATTGAACTCCGGTTTGGACTGACCTCCGAGAGCGGAGAAGAGCTGACGCAGAAGGAGGTGGCGGATATGCTTGGAATCTCGCAATCCTACATATCACGGTTGGAGAAGAAGATCATTAAACGCTTAAAGCGGGAAATGGTCTCCTGATAAATACTTTTTCATGTGCCGGAGTGCTCCTTTTTCCAGACGGCTGACCTGTGCCTGGGAAATGGAGATCTCTTCGGCAACCTCGGTCTGGGTTCTGCCTTCGAAAAAACGGAGCCGGATAATATCTTTTTCTCTTTCAGGCAGACGTTTCACTGCTTCTTTCAGGGATATTTCTTCGAGCCATGCCTCCTCTGTACATTTCTTATCCCGCACCTGATCCATCAGATACAGATGATCACCGCCCTCCTGATAGACCGGTTCATAGAGGGAGAGCGGACTTGAAATGGCATCCAGAGCGGTTACTACGGTTTCTTTGTCATAACCGATCGCCTCGGATAGCTCTTCAATGGTAGGCTCCTTATCATGGATGCGAAGAAACTGCTCCTTGGCATAGATTGCTTTATAGGCAATATCCCGCAGAGAACGGGAGACACGGATGGAATTGGAATCCCGGAGATACCGCTTGCACTCGCCCATGATCATGGGAACTGCATAGGTTGAGAATCGGACATTTAAGGAGCGGTCGAAGTTATCAATGGCCTTCATGAGACCGATACAGCCGATCTGAAACAGGTCATCCGCATGCTCGGAATTTCCGGAAAAACGCTGGATCACGCTTAAGACCAGACGTAAATTACCTTCGATCAGCTGCTCTCTGGCATGTGGGTCACCCTGTTCCATCTGTATAAACAGCTGCTCCTTTTCTTCATTGCTCAGCAATGGAAGCTTGGAAGTATTTCTTCCGCACAAATCCACTTTGTTCAGTGCCATAAGATTTTCCTCCAGATGAATGACTTCTAAATATAAGGATTTACGAAATGAAATAGATTTATACGATGGAAAAAATGGAAAAACCGTGTTATACTACCTCTAGCAATTGAACCATTACGGAGGAAACAGAATGTCTCATATAGATCAGAGCAAGATTCGAAATTTTTGTATCATAGCGCATATTGACCATGGAAAGTCCACGCTGGCAGACCGGATCATCGAGATGACAGGACTGCTGACCAGCCGCGAAATGCAGGCGCAGGTGCTGGATAATATGGATCTGGAGCGGGAACGTGGTATTACGATCAAGGCACAGGCGGTCCGGACTGTATATAAAGCAGATGACGGAGAAGAGTATATTTTTAACCTGATCGATACGCCGGGACATGTGGATTTTAATTATGAGGTATCCAGAAGTCTGGCGGCGTGTGAAGGTGCTGTGCTGGTAGTAGATGCTGCACAGGGTATCGAGGCACAGACACTGGCGAATGTTTATCTGGCACTGGACCATGATCTGGAGGTCATGCCGGTGATTAATAAGATCGATCTGCCAAGTGCCGAGCCGGAGCGGGTGAAGGATGAGATCGAGGACGTGATCGGACTGGAAGCACAGGATGCACCGTTAATTTCAGCCAAGACCGGATTAAATGTAAAAGAGGTGCTGGAGCAGATCGTGAAGAAGATCCCGGCTCCGACCGGAGATCCGGAGGCACCGTTGCAGGCACTGATCTTTGACAGTATTTATGATCCGTATAAGGGCGTTATTATTTTCTGCCGGATCAAGAACGGCTGTGTGAAGAAGGGCACCCGGATCCGGATGATGGCAACCGGAGCAGAGGAAGAGGTCGTAGAGGTCGGTATTTTCGGTGCCGGTCAGTTTATTCCGGGCGAGGAGCTGTCTGCCGGCATGGTAGGCTATATTACAGCCAGCTTAAAGAATGTAAAGGATACACAGGTGGGTGATACGGTAACGGAGGCAGACCGGCCTTGTGCGGAACCACTTCCGGGATATAAGAAGGTCAATCCGATGGTATACTGTGGTCTTTACCCGGCCGATGGAGCGAAATATCCGGATTTACGGGATGCACTGGAGAAGCTTCAGTTAAATGATGCGGCCCTGCAGTTTGAGCCGGAGACCTCGATTGCACTGGGATTCGGATTCCGGTGTGGATTTCTGGGACTTCTGCATCTGGAGATCATACAGGAACGTCTGGAGCGGGAGTATAATCTGGATCTGGTAACGACAGCTCCGGGTGTTGTTTACAGGGTGCATAAGACCAACGGTGAGATGATCGAGCTGACCAATCCGTCGAATCTGCCGGATCCGTCCGAGATCGATTATATGGAAGAACCATTCGTATCGGCAGAGATCATGGTGACGAAGGACTTCGTCGGACCGATCATGCAGCTGTGTCAGGAACGGCGCGGTATATATATCAGTATGGAGTATATGGAAGAAACGCGTGCATTATTAAAGTATGAGATGCCGTTAAATGAGATTATTTATGATTTCTTTGATGTGTTAAAATCCAGATCCAGAGGCTATGCTTCCTTTGATTATGAGATGAAGGAATATAAGCAGTCGAAGCTGGTGAAGCTGGATATCCTGATCAACCGGGAAGAGGTCGATGCGCTGTCCTTCATTGTACATGCGGATGGTGCATATGAGCGGGGCAGAAAGATGTGTGAGAAGCTGAAGGAAGAGATTCCGCGACATCTGTTCGAGATTCCGATTCAGGCAGCAATCGGAGGCAAGGTCATTGCCCGTGAGACCGTAAAGGCAATGCGGAAGGATGTTCTTGCCAAGTGCTACGGCGGTGATATTTCCAGAAAGCGGAAGCTGCTGGAAAAGCAGAAGGAAGGCAAGAAGCGGATGCGGCAGGTAGGAAACGTCGAGATTCCGCAGAAGGCATTTATGAGTGTCTTAAAGCTGGACAGTGAATAAGATAGAAAAGAAACACGCAGGAAGGGAGCAAAGGAGGAGAAGGATGAGACAACCGGTCAGTCTGTATTTTCATATTCCTTTTTGCGTGAAAAAATGTCACTACTGTGATTTTCTGTCCTTTCCGGGATGCAGTCTGTCCCGTCAGGCGGAGTATGTGGACGCAATGATCCGGGAGCTTCATGCATATCGGGAAGTGGCAGAGGATTATCAGGTGAAGACTATATTTCTGGGAGGCGGTACGCCGTCCCTGTTGGAGGAAGAGCTTGTGGAACGATTGTTCCATGAGCTTTATTCTGTCTGGAGGGTCGATCCGGATGCGGAGATCACGATCGAGGCGAATCCGGGAACCTTAAGCCGGGAGAAGCTTCTGTGCTATCATGCACTTGGGATCAACCGTCTGAGCATTGGGCTGCAGAGTACGGTGGAGCAGGAATTAAAAACCATCGGCCGGATTCATAATTATGAGCAGTTTCTGGCAAACTATTATCTGGCAAGAGAAGTCGGATTTACAAATATTAATATTGACATTATGTCGGCGTTGCCGGGGCAGACATTGATCTCTTACGGAAGAACGCTGGAACGGATTCTGAAGCTGCAGCCGGAGCATATCTCTTCGTACAGTCTGATTCTGGAGGAAGGGACCGATTTCTGGGAGAATGAGGAGATCGAGAAGGCACTGCCTTCCGAACAGGCAGAGCGGATCATGTATCATTATACGAAGAAATGTCTGCAGAGTGCCGGATATGAGCGGTATGAAATATCGAATTATGCAAAGGCGGGGTATGCCTGCAGGCACAATCAGGTATACTGGACCGGTGGTACGTATCTGGGGCTGGGCCTGGGAGCCGCTTCTTATTGGAATGGAATGCGGTTTTCCAATTCTTCGGATATGGGAGAATATATCACGAACTGTAAGCAGGGGATGATTACGGAGAACCGGAAGGGCGTCATAGCTGTGACGAAAAAGAATCAGATGGAGGAATATATGTTTCTGGGACTGCGCCTGATGGCGGGTGTTTCTGTTTCGGAGTTTGAACGGCGATTCGGAGTGCCGATGGAGCAGGTATATGGATTGGTGATCCGTTCTTATACGGAGCAGGGATTGTTAAAGACGGAGCGGGACCGGCTGATGCTTACGGAACTCGGAATCGATGTAAGCAATTCTGTAATGGCGGATTTCCTGCTGGATGAATCATGATATAGATAAGTAAAAAAAATTAAAAATGCCCTTGACAAAGGTTAAGGGTAGTGTTAAGTTATACCTAGATGTTAGCACTCGGAATAAATGAGTGCTAATAATCCAAGAAAGGTTGACGAAGAATTGTTTTCGAGGAAAGGGTGATTGCATGGAGCAGTTAAGCGAGCGAAAGATGAAGATTCTTCAGGCGATTGTTGCTAACTACTTGGAAACAGGCGAACCGGTTGGTTCTCGTACAATTTCAAAATATACGGATTTGAACCTAAGCTCTGCTACGATCAGAAATGAGATGGCAGATTTGGAGGAAAGCGGATACATCGAACAGCCACATACTTCTGCCGGACGGATTCCGACGGATGCAGGTTACCGGGTCTATGTAGACCAGCTAATGCAGGAGCGGGATACTGAGGTAGCAGAGATGCGGCAGGAACGGGAAGGACTTCTGGAGCGGGTGGATCGCATGGAAGTCATGCTGAAGCAGGTAGCGAAGGTACTGGCATATAATACGAATTATGCAGCCATGATCACCGCACCGCAGAATCAGCAGATCCGGGTGAAATTCCTGCAGCTGACAATGGTTGATGACCAGCACATTCTGGCAGTCATTGTGGTAGACGGCAATGTGATCAAGAATCAGCTGATAGAAGTAGAAGAGCCACTTGGGAATGATGAGATTTTGAAACTGAGTATTCTGATGAATTCCTTCTTGCAGGGTGCTTCACTTTCCGATATTAATATTGAAATGATACAGACGATGAAGGTTCAGGCAGGAATATATGCCGATGTGCTGGACAGAGTATTAAACGGAGTAGTAGAAGCTGTTCGGGAAGCAGATGAACGACAGATCTATACGAGTGGAGCAACGAACATTCTGAAGTATCCGGAGATCGGAGATGCAGAAAAGACCAGTGTACTGTTAGACGCCTTTGAAGAGAAGAAGATGTTAAATAAGCTGGCAGATGAGACCTTAAGCAATGATGAAAAAGGTATTCAGGTGTACATCGGAGATGAAACTCCGGTACAGAATATGAAAGACTTAAGTGTGGTAACCGCTACCTATGAATTACAGGAAGGTGCGAAGGGTACGATCGGTATCATCGGACCGAAGCGTATGGACTATAAGAAAGTGGTGAGCACGCTGAAGGAGCTGACAGTTGAGCTGGACGAGATATTTAATAAGAAAGAAACGTAAAAGCAAGGAGATGAGTCACTGAATGAATGAACTTCAAAAAGAATATTTTCAGAAACTGGAAAAAGAACAGGCAGAAGCAGAGGCAGCAGAAGAAGCAAGACTGAAGGCGGTCATGGAAGCAGAACGGAAGAAAGAAGCCGTGAAGAAAGAAATGGAAGCCAAGGCCAAGGAAGAAGCTGAACGCAGAGCGGAAGTAGAAGCCCAGGAGATCATTGATCGTGTAAAAGCGAATATAGCAAAGGAAAAAGAGGAAGGCAAGAAGCCGGATGCAAATAAGGCCAAGAATCCGGATACCGGAAAGAAGAACGGTAAGACAGAGGATGCAAAGGCAAAAGCACCAGAGAAGCCAAAGGCAGAGACTGCAAAGGAACAGCCGGAGACAGCCGAAGAGAAGAAGACAGAGGATGGAAACATCTACGAGCGGGAACCGGTCGGAGAGGCGTCTATGCCGAAGAAGAGTCCGAAATTTAAGAAGGGTGCTCATAAGAAGCCTGCAACAGGAACCACTGCTGCACAGGCCACAAGAGAAGCGGCTGCAACCGTAGAAACACCGGAGGCAGAGGAAACACCGAAGGCGAAGGAAGAGCCAAAGGAAGCAAAGAAACCGGAGGCCAAGGAAGAAGCCAAGCAGCAGGAGCCGAAGGCGGAAGCAAAGAAGCCGGAAGCCAAAGAAGAGGCTAAGCAGCAGAAAGCTCCGAAGGAGGAAGCAAAGACGGAAGAGAAAGCGGCAGAAAAGCCACAGGATGCAGAAGCTGCAGAGACAGCAGAAGCTGAGGAAGAACCGGTTAAGAAAGCAACACCGGAGAGCAAGGCAGCTTCTGATAAAGAAGCGAAGCTTCAGGAGCAGCTTGAGGAAGCACAGGACAAATATAAACGTCTTCTGGCTGAGTTTGAAAACGCAAGAGCCAGAGAGGCAAAGGAAGCATCCCGTATGTATGACGTAGGTGCAAAAGCAGTTCTGGAAAAGTTACTGCCGGTGGTAGATAACTTTGAACGAGCAATCCAGACCATCCCGGAAGAGGATAAAGACAGAGCCTTTGAACAGGGTGTGGATAAAATATATAAGCAAATGATGACCATTCTGGAAGGCATCGGTGTAGCGCCGATGAACGCAGAAGGCACAGAATTTAACCCGGATCTTCACAATGCGGTTATGCATGTGGAAGATGATGCATATGGCGAGAATGTTGTAGCGGAAGAGATGCAGAAGGGTTATATGTATAAAGATTCTGTATTACGATACAGTATGGTAAAAGTTGCAAATTAAAATATGGAGGTAAATAAACATGGGAAAGATTATTGGTATTGACTTAGGAACAACAAATTCATGTGTAGCAGTTATGGAAGGTGGTAAGCCGGTAGTTATCACCAATGCAGAAGGTGCAAGAACAACACCATCTGTTGTAGCATTTACAAAGACCGGTGAGCGTGTCGTTGGTGAACCTGCAAAGCGTCAGGCTGTTACCAATGCAGATAAGACCATTTCTTCTATTAAGAGACATATGGGTACTGATTACAAAGTAACAATTGATGACAAGAAGTATTCTCCACAGGAGATTTCAGCAATGGTTCTTCAGAAGCTGAAGGCAGATGCAGAAGCTTACTTAGGCGAGAAGGTAACAGAAGCGGTTATTACAGTACCTGCTTACTTCTCAGATGCACAGCGTCAGGCAACCAAGGATGCAGGTAAGATTGCAGGTCTGGATGTAAAGCGTATTATCAACGAGCCTACAGCAGCAGCTCTTTCCTACGGTCTTGATAATGAGCATGAGCAGAAGATCATGGTATACGATTTAGGTGGTGGTACATTCGATGTATCTATCATTGAAATTGGTGACGGTGTCATTGAAGTACTTGCAACAGCCGGTGATAACAAGCTTGGTGGTGATGACTTCGATAATGTAATTACAGATTATATGTTAAGTGAGTTCAAGGCAAAGGAAGGCGTTGACTTATCAACCGATAAGATGGCAATGCAGAGATTAAAGGAAGCAGCAGAGAAGGCTAAGAAGGAATTATCAGCAGCAACCACAACAAACATCAACCTGCCATTCATCACAGCAACCGCAGATGGTCCAAAGCACTTTGATATGGATCTGACCAGAGCAAAATTCGATGAGTTAACAGCAAGTCTGGTAGACAGAACATCAGGTCCTGTACAGACCGCATTAAAGGATGCAGGCTTAACAGCAGCAGAGCTTGACAAGGTATTGCTGGTAGGTGGTTCTACACGTATCATCGCAGTACAGGATATGGTTAAGAAGTTAACCGGTAAAGAGCCATTCAAGGGTATTAACCCGGATGAATGTGTAGCAATCGGTGCTTCTATTCAGGGTGGTAAGTTAGCAGGTGATGCCGGTGCCGGTGAAATCCTTCTGTTGGATGTAACCCCATTAACATTGTCTATTGAGACCATGGGTGGTATTGCAACACACCTGATCGAGAGAAATACAACCATTCCTACAAAGAAGAGTCAGATCTTCTCAACCGCACAGGATAATCAGGATGCCGTAGATATCAACGTTGTACAGGGTGAGCGTCAGTTCGCAAGAGATAACAAGAGTCTTGGACGGTTCCGTCTGGATGGTATCGCACCTGCAAGACGTGGTGTTCCACAGATTGAAGTTACATTTGATATTGATGCAAACGGTATTGTAAATGTATCCGCTAAGGATCTGGGTACCGGAAGCGAGCAGCATATTACCATTACATCCGGAACTTCAATGTCAGATGATGATATTGAGAAGGCTGTAAAGGAAGCTGCTGAATACGAAGCACAGGATAAGAAGCGTAAGGAAGGCATTGAGGCCAGAAATGATGCAGACTCTATGGTATTCCAAACAGAGAAGGCACTGGATGAGGTTGGCGATAAGCTGTCTGATTCCGATAAGTCACAGGTACAGGCTGACTTACAGGCTTTGAAGGATGTACTGGCTAAGACAGATGTAGATAACCTGTCTGATTCCGATATTGATGAATTAAAGTCTGGCAAGGAAAAGCTGATGACCAGTGCACAGAACCTGTTCTCAAAGTTATATGAGCAGAACGGCCCTGGAGCAAATGCAGGTACTGGTACAGGAACTCCGAATTACTCATCCGATGACGGAGATGTAGTGGACGGAGATTACACTGAAGTTTAATACTTGCGAATACGCACAGATGTATGCTATTATACATCTGTGCGTAATTTAAATAAGTGATAAGGTGATAACGATGGCAGATAGTAAGAGAGATTATTATGAGGTTTTGGGCGTACCCAAGACAGCCGATGAGGCAGAACTGAAAAAGGCCTATCGTACTCTGGCAAAGAAGTATCATCCGGATATGCATCCAGGCGATAAGGAGGCAGAAGAGAAGTTTAAAGAGGCTTCCGAAGCATATGAAGTGCTGAGTAATCCGGAGAAGCGGGCGAAGTATGATCAGTTTGGTCATGCAGCATTTGAGCAGGGCGGAGGTCCGGGCGGTTTTGATGGCGGCTTTGGATTTGATATGAATGATATGGGCGATATTTTCGGCGATATCTTCGGTGATATGTTTGGTGGCGGAGCAAGCCGCAGACAGTCCAATGGTCCGATGAAAGGTCAGAATATCAAGACAACCGTTCGTGTGAAGTTTGAAGAGGCTGTATTTGGAACACAGAAAGAGCTTGAGCTTCCTTTAAAGGATGAATGTGAAGTATGTCATGGTACCGGTGCACAGCCTGGTCACAGTCCGGAGACATGTCCGAAGTGTAACGGTAAGGGTCAGGTAGTTACGACACAGCAGTCATTGTTTGGTGTGGTACGTAGTGCAACCATCTGTCCGGAATGTTCCGGAACCGGTAAGGTAATCCGTTATAAGTGCAGTCACTGTGCGGGAACCGGTTATGTAAAGAGTAAGAAGAAGATTCAGGTAGTAGTTCCGGCCGGTATTGATAACGGACAGAGTATCCGAATCAGAGGTAAGGGCGAGCCTGGTATCAATGGTGGCGAGCGAGGCGATTTACTGGTATCCGTACTGGTAGATAAGCATCCGAAGTTCCAGAGACAGGAATATGACCTGTATTCATCTGAACCGATTACATTCACACAGGCAGCACTTGGTGGAACCGTTCAGATCAATACGATAGATGGTCCGATGGACTACAACATCAGTCCGGGAACCCAGACTGATACAAGAATTACATTAAAGGGCAAAGGTGTACCGACACTGCGGAATAAGAATGTCCGTGGTAATCATTATGTAACACTGGTTGTTCAGGTGCCGGATAAGTTAACTGCGGAGCAGACAGATATACTGAAGCAGTATGATGCTGCAACCGGTTCTACGGCAAGAAGATCTACCGATTCTGGTGGATTCAGCTTCGGAGATCATAAGAAAAAAGGATTTGGTGGTAAAAAGAAATGATATGGAAGAAAATAACCATAGAAACAACCACTGAAGCAGAAGATATGATAAGCTATACCCTCGGCGAATTAGGCGTCGAGGGTATTGAGGTTGAGGACAAGGTTCCGTTATCAGAGGAAGACAGGAAGGCAATGTATATTGATATCCTTCCGGAGCTTCCACCGGATGATGGCATTGCCCTCATTTCGTGTTATATAGACAATCCGGAGACGGATGTAGATGCTTTGGTGAAAGAGATTGAGGCTGCGCTGGAAGATATGCGGCAGTACATGGATATCGGAACCGGTAAGATCACGTTGGATGAGACAGAGGATAAGGACTGGATCAATAATTGGAAGGAGTTCTTTCATCCGTTCTGGCTGAATCAGATTCTGATCAAGCCGACCTGGATTCCGGAATCAGAGGTAGAGCGGAAACCGGGGGATATTATGATTGAGATCGATCCGGGCACCGCATTTGGTACCGGCTCCCATGAGACGACAAAGCTGTGTATCGAGCAGCTGGAGAAGTATCTGACAGGGACGGAGACTGTTCTGGATGTCGGCTGCGGAAGCGGAATCTTATCCATTATTGCAGCAAAGCTGGGCGCCGGACAGGTATTTGGCGTAGATATTGATCCGCTGGCGGTTGAGGCCAGTGTGGAGAATTGTCGTGTGAACCATATCCCGGAGACACAGGCCGCGTTTATGCGTGGGGATGTGATCGGAGATGCGGAGTTTCCGGAAAAGATGGCACAGGAAAAGGGAAGCCTTCCGCAGTATGACATTGTCGTGGCGAATATTCTGGCGGATGTGATCATACCGTTATCTGCTACGGTTGCACCGTATATGAAGCCGGATGGAATCTTTATCTCTTCCGGAATCATTAACACCAAGGAAGAGGCAGTCCGACAGGCACTGCTGGACAATGGATTTGAGATTATAGAAACAACTCATATGAAGGACTGGGTAAGTTTTACAGCAAAGCAGAAGTAAGCAGGAGTAACTATGTATCGTTTTTTTGCAGAGCAGTCTGCCTGTAAGGGTGAATATATCCGTATATGCGGTGCAGACTGGAATCATATGAAGAATGTCCTGCGGCTGAAGATCGGTGAACAGGTAACGGTCGGTGATGGCAGTGACCGGGAGTATATATGTGAGATCACGGAATATCTGGAGGAAGAGGCCAGACTCCGGGTACTGGATATTCTGGACAGTGCGGCAGAGCTGCCGACAGAGATTACCCTGTATCAGGGATTTCCGAAGGGTGATAAGCTGGAGCTGATCATCCAGAAAGCCGTAGAGCTTGGAGCAACCCGGATCGTTCCGGTCATGACGAAGCGTTCCATTGTAAAGCTGGACGAGAAGAAGGCCGCAAAACGGATTGAACGGTATAATGCAATCGCATTAAGTGCGGCAAAGCAGTCGAAGCGCAGCAGGATTCCGACCGTAGAACCGGTCATGACGTTTACACAGGCATTGCAGGATGCAGCGGGACTGGAAATGAATCTGATTCCCTATGAGGATGCCAGGGGAATCCGGTATGCAAAGGATGTCATTCAACGGGTACCGGGCAGGAAAACACTGGGAATATTTATCGGTCCGGAGGGCGGCTTTGAAGAAGCAGAGGTAGAAGCAGCAAAGAAGATCGGTGCGGAGTGCATTACACTTGGACACCGGATATTGCGGACGGAGACTGCCGGGATGGCGGTTCTGTCGATTCTGATGTTTGAGCTGGAACAGGACTGAGCATGGATGAAAACGACCGATAACAGACAGAAGGAGCAGGTCAATGGAAGCATATTTTGATAATGCAGCGACCACACGGGTGGCACCCGAGGTACAGGAGATCGTAAAAAAGGTTATGGATCTGGATTATGGTAATCCGTCTTCGAGACACCGGAAGGGCGCAGAGGCAGGTCAGTATATAAAAGAGGCACAGGAAATCATTGCCGGTACGCTGAAGGCAGAGCCAAGGGAGATTATTTTCACCTCCGGAGGTACAGAGTCGAACAATATGGCACTGATCGGAGCCGCCTTTGCAAACCGGAGAAGAGGAAACCATATCATATCTACGAGAATTGAACATGCATCTGTATATAATCCGCTGCTGTTTCTGGAAGAACAGGGCTTCCGGATCACATTTCTGGATGTCGACCGGCAGGGGCATGTGGATCTGGAGGAGCTGAAACAGGCAATCTGCCCGGAGACAATTCTGGTATCTGTGATGATGGTAAATAATGAGATCGGAGCGATTGAACCGATCGAAGAAATCGGCAGGATCGTAAAAAAGGCGAATCCGGATATTTTATTCCATGTAGATGCGATTCAGGCATATGGGAAATTAAAGATCTCAGTGAAACGATGTAAGATTGATCTGTTATCTGTCAGCGGACATAAGATACATGGGCCGAAGGGCACGGGATTTCTTTATGTCCGGGATAAAGTGAAATTAAAGCCGATCATATACGGCGGTGGACAGCAGCGGGATTTCCGCTCCGGCACGGAAAATGTACCGGGCATTGCGGGACTCGGTATGGCAGCGAAGCTCATTTATACGAACCATGCAGAGAAAATTGCTGGTATCCGTCAGGTAAAGGATGCATTTCTGGATGGCGTGAGAAAGTTAGACGGTGTTGTAGATAATTCCGGAGAGGCTCCACATATTGCGAGCGTGAGCTTCCGGGGGATTGAACGGAGTGAGGTGCTGCTTCATGCACTGGAGGCAAAGGGTGTTTACTGTTCCTCCGGCTCGGCATGTTCATCCAATCATCCGGCCATCAGCGGTACATTAAAAGCCATCGGTGTAGAAGATGAGCTGTTGAATGCGACCCTGCGGTTCAGCTTCTCTGTGTACTCAACAGTGGAAGAAGCGGAGTATGCAGTGCAGGTGCTGGCAGAGGAGCTGCCGAAACGACGGGAATTTGTGAAACGCTAGGTGCTTGTGAAATGTCAGGCAGTTATGAAACATTCGGCATTCGTGAAATGTCAGGCGTTTTAGAAGGAAAGAGATATAGAGGAAAATAAAAGGAAAGCGATAAGAGTATGGAATATAAATCATTTTTGATCAAATATGCAGAGATTGGAACCAAGGGAAAGAACCGGTATGTGTTTGAGGATATTTTATGCAAGAATATCCGCTCTGCCATGAAACGAATCGAGGGAAAATTCCTGGTACGCAAGGAGTACGGCAGAATTTTCGTGGACTGCCTGGAGGAGTACGATTTTGACGAGGCAGTGGAAGCCCTGCAGCATGTGTTTGGTATTGTCGGTATCTGCCCGGTACTGGTAGTTCCGAATCAGCCATGGGATGAGCTGAAGGAGCAGGTGGTTGCGTTCGTGCGCGAGAATTATGAGGACTGTGATTTTACATTTAAGGTGAACTGCAGACGTGTGAATAAAGAGTATCCGATGCATTCCATGGAAGTGAGCCGGGAGGCCGGTGCAGTGCTTTTGGACGCATTTCCGGAGCTTAGGGTCGATGTGCATCATCCGGATGTAATGATCCAGATAGAGCTGCGGGATAATATTTATATTTATTCCGTTACGTTGCCGGGACCGGGAGGTCTGCCGGTGGGAACGAATGGTAAGGGTATGTTATTGCTCTCCGGTGGTATTGACAGTCCGGTGGCAGGCTATATGGTATCCAAGCGAGGCGTGAATCTGGAGGCAGTTTATTTTGATGCACCGCCGCATACCAGCATTCAGGCAAAGCAGAAGGTCATTGATCTGGCAAGACTGGTTTCTAAGTACGCAGGAGCAGTCAGACTGCACATTGTGCATTTTACGGATATTCAGGAGGCAATCTATCACAAATGTCCGGAAGATGAGATCACCATTATCATGCGTCGGTATATGATGCGGATCGCACAGATCCTGGCAGAACAGAATGATTGTCAGGCACTGATCACCGGCGAGAGTATCGGACAGGTAGCGAGCCAGACAATCTACAGTCTGCAG
This sequence comes from uncultured Clostridium sp., assembly GCA_902464345.1. GTDB lineage: Bacteria > Bacillota > Clostridia > Lachnospirales > Lachnospiraceae > CAG-632. The sequence continues at coordinate 4,500 of CABQJA010000015.1, read as the reverse complement.
GTAACGAATGCAGTCTGCACGTATCCGGTATTCCGTCCGTGTATCGGTATGGATAAGCAGGAGATCGTGGATATATCAGAAAAGATTAAGACATATGAGACATCGATCCTCCCATATGAGGATTGCTGTACCACCTTCGTGGCAAAGCATCCGGTAACAAAGCCGAAGCTGGAGGATATCGAAGAGTCCGAAAAGCTGTTAGCTGATGTGATCGATGATATGATGAAGCAGGCATTAGAGACAGAAGAGGTTATGAGTGTATGGTAAGACAGGGCCTGGCAGGTGTCCGGATCGGGACGCTGACCCTTGGATGTAAGGTAAATCAATATGAGACAGACAGTATGCGGGAGCTGCTTGAGCAGGCCGGTGCCGAGCTGACAGAGTTTGAGGACGAGGCAGATGTGTATCTGGTAAATACCTGCTCGGTTACCAATATGGCAGAGCGGAAGTCCAGACAGATGCTTCACCGTGCCAGAAAGAAGAATGCAGATGCACTGGTAGTTGCGGTAGGCTGTTATGTGCAGACAACGCCGAAGGAAGTTCTGGATGATTTATCGGTAGATATAGTTGTCGGAAATAACCGCAAGAAGGAGATTGCAGCGATTCTTGAGGATGCGATTGCAAAGCGGAATCAGTCCAGAGAGGTCTGTCACTGGTTTGATATTAATCAGGGGGCAGAGTATGAGCCGTTGACGATCTCACATATGACGGAGCACACCAGAGCCTATATAAAGATTCAGGATGGCTGCAATCAGTTCTGTTCGTATTGCATTATTCCGTATGTCCGCGGAAGAATCCGCAGCCGGGAACCGGAGGAGATTCTGGAGGAGATCCGCCGCCTGGCAGCACAGGGCTGCAAGGAGGTCGTGCTGACCGGGATTCATCTGAGCTCCTATGGAAAGGACTGGGAGAAAGAAACTGCTTCGGATGGAAAGCTGAATGGAGAACCGTTACTGAAGCTGATTCAGAAGATCAATGAGATCGAAGGAATCTGTCGGATACGACTGGGGTCACTGGAACCGCGGATCATGACAGAGACATTTGTGACAGAGCTGGCAGGAGTGGAAAAGCTGTGTCCGCATTTCCATCTGTCCCTTCAGAGTGCGTGCAATGAGACATTGAAGCGCATGAATCGGAAATATACGATCGAGGAATACATGGAAGGCTGTGAGCGGCTTCGGAAGGTATTTGACCGTCCGGCACTGACCACCGATGTCATTGTGGGATTTCCGGGAGAGACGGAGGAAGAGTTTGAGACAACCTATGAGAATCTGAAAAAGCTGAATCTGTATGAAATGCATATATTTAAATATTCCAGACGGCGCGGAACCAGAGCAGAGCAGATGCCGGATCAGGTGCCGGAACAGATCAAAGCAATACGCAGTGATAAGCTGCTGGAGCTGACAGCCGGACAGAAGAAGGCATACGAGGAAAGCTTTCGTGGTGAGCCGTTACAGGTGCTGGTAGAGGAATGCCTGGATACGGAGAAGAAGCGGCTGGCAGAAGGATGCAGGGAAGAAGTGGAAGCCGGAAAACAATGGTATGTAGGACATACGGAGCGGTATCAGAGAGTGACGCTGCAGTCGGAGCAGGATGTACGGAATCAGGTTGTAGAAGTGGTTAGGAGCTAGAGCAGAGGTGGAAACATGGAAAAAGATATAGCAGTGCAGGTAGAAGAAACACAGAAGACGGGAAACCGATTTTATAACTGGTGGAAACGATATTACGTATATGTAATTTCAAGTCTGATAATTATTGCTGCCGTAACGACAGTTCTTGCGGTAAAGGGATTCTGGCCGTTCGGAAAGGGGGCTTCGCTACTGAGCGGAGACTTTTTCCTGCAGGGCTGGCCGTATGCTGCAGAATTAAAGGATAAGCTGGCGAACGGAGAATCTGTTTTTCATACATGGGGAGCAGCATTCGGAGCTAATTTCTTCAGCAATATTGTATTATATCTGAATCCGTTTTTATTGGTGTTCGTACTGGTGCCAACGGAATATGTATTACAGATCAGTACGATTACCTTTGTTGTAACTCTGCTTTTGCTGAACGGAACGATGTTATATTTCCTGACCCATCGCCCGAAGCATGCACTGCCTGTGAATCGCATTTCCAATATGCTGTTTTCACTGTCTTTTACCTTGTGTACATATGTGGTTTCCAATGTAATTAACTGGAACTTTATGGCAACGGCAGTATGTTTTCCGTTGATCCTGCTCGGACTTGAGCGATTTGTTGCAAATAAGGGCTGGAAGCTTTATTTCTTTTCCCTGGCACTGGCATTTTTCAGTTGTTATTATTTTGCAGGTTTGTTCTGCATTTTTATTCTGTTATATTATTTAACATTGGAATTTGAGAGCTTTCGATATTTCGTACAGAAATCATGGAAGGTGATTCTAATCTCCGCAGCAGCGATTCTGGTATCCGGCATCCTTCTGGTTCCGGTATTTATTCAGATGCTGGGGCAGACATACTCGATCAGCTCTTATGAAGGAGGCGCATGGTTTACTTCCTTCTGGGATATTCTGCAGGAATTCTTTGTGTTTAATAAGGCAATAGATATTGGAAGTGCATCGGACAGTTACGGAGAGGTAAACCTGTATTATGGTCTGCTTCCGCTGATGCTGACCTCGTTCTATTTCCTGAATCCAAAGATAAAAAGAACGACCAGATTAAAGAAATTATTATTGACGGCAGTGTATCTGATCGCATTTGATCTGAATGGATTGAACTATATAATGCATATGTTTCATTATCCGTCCTGGTTTCCAAATCGGTTTTCATGGTTCTTTACCCTGTATTGCATTATCCTGGCATCGGAATCCTGGACAACCATGGAGAAGGATGACTATCGGATGATGACTGTACCGCGTGGACTGCTATTGGGAATCGGCTGGGCGGTTGTTACGGTTTTGTGCTTTGCATTTGCACAGGCGATAGGATATCAGTTTGTTTACACGTATAGTATCGGATTATTCCTGTTCTACATGGTAGCAATGCTCCTGCTTCCGTATCTGAAGGGAAAGGAAGCAAATGTCCTGGCAATGATCGGCTGCGTGGAAATTATATGCAGTTTTGGCTATTCTGTGATTTTCAGACAGGCTGATACCTCGGCGGACAGAGTGGCACAGGAGGTTATGGAGAACCGGGAATTCCTTGATACTTATGCAACGGAACAGGCATATGGATTCAGCCGGATTCTGCCGGAACGGGATGTGTTAAGCGAGATGAACAGCGGTCTGATCATGAATTATAATGCACCTACTATCTTTGCCAGCTCGATTGGAAATATCGGTTCATTCCTGGAGGGTGTGGGAGTTTATACAAGTAATAATTCTATACAGGCAGCCGGATATACACAGGCAGTTATGTCGATGCTTAATATTCAGTATATTTATTGTGATAATAATGTGATACCATCACATGGTAATCGTATTATTTACACCGGGCAGAATGACCCATACGGACATTATCCGGTGGCAGCTACGGAAAATCAGTTTGTTTTATATGAGAATCCGACCGTGTTGTCCATGGGGTATATGGTAAACAAGGATGCACAGGAAACATGGAAAACAATGATTGCGGAAAGTGACAGACAGGACAGAGGAATTGCAGATAATATCAATGTTCTGACAGAGGCAACCAGTGGAATTTCCGGTGTGATGGAAAAGGTAGATCTTCCGATCAAAAATCTGCAGGTGGCAAATTGCCAGGCAATTGTGAAGGATCATCATTGGATTGCGGCTGAGGCAATCGATACAGAGACTCTGGATATGAGTCAGTTTGAAGGAGAAGGCAGTGCCGTAAATCTTGCGGCAGAGGGATATGATCCGCTTTCGGACTCCTATCTCGGATTTACCTATCAGGCAGATCAGGACGGAGAATATTTTATTGAGATTGATGGAAATGCTGCATCGGCAGGATATTTGAAGGCCGGAGAGGAAATGCAGGTATATTATGAAATATCAGCTTCTGATTTTGTGAATGGACAGACAAACGGTATGATTCAGATCAGTCGTTTTAATGAGGAGCAGTGGCAGAAGGCATATGATGTATTGAGCAGACAGCAGATGACGGTAACCGATGCGACAGACTCTGAGATACAGGGAACCGTGAATGCAGAGAAAGAAGGAATTCTCTTTACCAGCATTCCGTATGAAAAAAACTGGCATGTATATGTTGACGGGGAAGAACAGGAGATACTGCCGCTTTGGAACTCCCTGGTTTCTGTAAAATTACCGGCGGGCGAGCATGATATACGAATTGTGTACCGGCAGAGCGGACTGGCGATAGGAGCGGCTGTTTCATGTGTTATGATCGTATTGGTTGTAGGATATATGCTCTGGAGCCGGCGCAAGGGAAAAGATTTCCTGCTGGAAAAAACGAGTGAGAATGCGAATGAGAAAGCGTGTACATTAGTCAATGATGTGACACCAACATTTAATAAAAAAACGGTGTGTTACTATAGAATATTTCACCTTTAATGTTGAGCCTCTAATT
>CABQJA010000014.1 GCA_902464345.1 uncultured Clostridium sp. | reverse complement strand
ATAAAAATCCCTCCGTTTCGTCTTTTAATAAACCAATAATAACGAAAACGGAGGGCAATGTCATGTCCATTACGGCAAGAGGTAGATTTCAGGCGGTAAGATGCATCCGCCCTTCTTTATTTTCAAGAATATGGACTCTGTGCTTTCCAAATAAATCATCTACTTCATTTCTTTTAAATGGAGGAACTAATATATTATTTCCAAATGCTACTTTATCCTTGTAAATAACTATCTTATCCATATATTTCTCGCTTTGCCTGTTCTAAATCTGAAATTCAACTCATTTCCTTTTGTAATTTGCACACCGTCTCAACATTCGCAGTCCCAGGGAACATATCCACGCAGCATACCTTCTCCACCCGGTAGCCCTCCGCCTGCAATGTCACCAGATCCCGTGCCAGACTGGTTGGCTTGCAGGATATATATACCAGGTGCTTCACGCCATAACGGATAATCTTGCTCAGTGCTTTCGGATGGATGCCATCCCGCGGCGGATCCAGCACGATCATATCCGGAAGCTCCGTCAGGCCATCCAGCACCTTCATGACATCACCGGCAATAAACTCACAGTTATCCAGATGATTCAGCACCGCATTATCGCGGGCAGATTCCACTGCTTCCTCTACGATTTCCACACCGACTACTTTCTTCGCTACCGGCGCCAGCATCTGTGCGATCGTACCAGTTCCGCTGTAAAGATCAAATACCACCTGATCATCAATATTCCCTACATATTCTCTTGCCTTCTCATATAATACCTCAGCCCCCAGTGAATTCGTCTGGAAGAATGAGAATGGTGTGATCCGGAATTTCAGTCCCAGAATCTCTTCATAAATATAGTCCTGTCCGTATAACAGATGGGTCTCATCACTCTGTACCACATCTGCCAGTCCGTCATTTACCGTCAGAAGCACTCCGGCAATTCTTCCGTGAAGTGTCAGGGCCTGCAGCTTCTCCAGCCAGCCTGCCGTATCCAGATACTCCTCTATCTGCTCACGGGTCGCTGCCTTACCGCTTTCCGGCTGTTGTGCGAACATGGATTCACCCGCGTTCTCTGCGCCTACTATTCCTGCTTCCCCTGCTGTCTTCCCTGCAATCTGACTGCTGACTACCAGATTGATCAGCATATCCTTGGATCGCGCCGTCTGACGTACCACCAGATGACGCAGACTTCCTTCATGACTCATCTTTTTAAAATAAGGGATGCCTCGTTCCGTAAAATGCTCCAGCGTACATGCCAGCACCTGATTGTAATCCGAATCCACAATCTTGCAGTCCGTTACTGTAACCAGATCATAGAAGCTTCCTTTTTTATGCAGTCCGAGTGCTAACGGACCATCCTTATATTCATCTCCGAATGAGAACTCCATTTTATTCCGGTATCCTTCTACTACCGGACTTCCAATGATTCCTTCCCATGTATATTCCGGACACACCTGATCAATCAGTCTCCGTACCTGATCTGCCTTGATCTGCAGCTGCGTTTCATATGGAAATGTCTGATATGTGCAGCCGCCACACTGTCCGAAATGCTTACATACCGGCTCTGCCGTTTCCTGTGGAGATTTCTCCAGCACCTCCAGCAGACGTCCCTCTGCCTTTCCGTTTTTCGCCTTGGTGATCCGGATGCGCACCTTCTGTCCGGCAAATGCTCCCTTTATGGTCACCTTCCGATCTTCTATATATGCAATTCCCTTATTGGGAAACTCGTATTCCTGAATGATTACTTCATGTTCACTGCCCTTTTTCATGCATTCTCTCCTGCCTGTTTTCCTTATTCTTTCTGTCGGTTCCGATCAGCTTCAGTCATCAAACAACCGACCAAACCATCCCTTTCTGGATGCTTTCTTATCCTCTTCTTCCAATTCCTGCCAGTGATACTCCACATTGCCCTGCTCATCCATCTCCATGAGCATAAATGTTCTGGCTCTGCCCTCCTGCCGCGGATATGTGAGACTCCCCGGATTCAGCAGCGTGATATCCTCACCCCGATCCAGATATGGATAATGGGTATGTCCGAACATCACGATATCCATCCGGTTCATTGTTCCAAACATTCCCAGCCGGTTCAGATCATAGTTCACCATATAGCGATGTCCGTGTGTCAGAAATATCCGCTTGCCGCACAGCTCGATCGTCATGTGATCCGGAAGTGCCAGCCCACCGTCATTATTCCCTGCAACAATATAAGTGTCACCATCAATCAGAGACTCCAGCTCCTCCACATCATCCTCCACATCACCCAGATGAATCAGTACATCAATATATCCGGTTCGTTCTGCCTGCTCTACCGCCCGCACAACATAGTCATTTCTTCCGTGAGAATCACTCACTACCAAAATCCGCATTTCAATCCTCCTACTGCCGGCTTCCACTGTTCCTTGTTCCTCCACTGAACCGCCATTCGTATATCTTACTCGGCCTTCTCCAATTCTTCCCGCATGAGTCGAAGTGCCTTACCTCTGTGACTGATTGCATTCTTCTGCTCCGGTGTCAGCTCTGCACTGGTGCAGCCATATTCCGGCAGGAAAAAGATCGGATCATAGCCAAAGCCATTTGCTCCTGCCTCATGATAACCGATGATGCCCTCCATCGCAGCCTCTTTTACGACCTCTCTGCCATCCGGAAAAACAGCTGCGATCGCACACATGAACCGCGCCGTTCTCTTATCATCCGGCACTCCCTCCAGCCGGTCAATGATCATCTGATTCTTGATCGAATACGGTGTATCCTCGCCGCCAAACCGATGAGAGAAGACTCCCGGCTGCTTATCCATATAGTCTACTTCCAGACCGGAATCGTCTGCCAGAACCAGCTCATGACAGAGTGCATGAATTGCCCGTGCCTTGATCAGTGCATTCTCCCGGAAAGTAGTTCCATCTTCTACGATATCCACATCGATTCCGGCTTCCTTCATTGATAAGATCTCATAATCCAGACCTGCCATAATCTCCCGAATTTCCCGCATCTTGTCCTTATTTCCCGTTGCAAATATTAATCGTTTCATCTTGTACCCTTCCTTATTTTTTCTGTTTTCTTATATTGCTGTTTTTTCGCAATTTGTATTTTAATTCTTCAATTCATACTTTCGTTTTCGCAATTTGTATCTCTGTTTCTTAACTCTCGCTTCTGCTTTCTTCCCTTTTACTTCTTGTTTCTATCGTTCGTAAATGCTTTCAGACACAGATTGCAGTCCTTATTTTTCTCCGCACTCATCCATTTATTTCCATACAGACTGATATAGCCTTCTCCGTCTGTAATATCAAACTCTCTGGTTCTGGAATCTGCATTATATTCAATCGCTACCGGATGTACGGAACCCGGTGTCTGTATATGCACAACCACCGCAAATTTCTGATTGTCTTTCAGCTTTACCGCATCATCCAGCCGGACCGTATAATAACCGGCCTGTTCAAAACTGCCCTCTGCCACCAGCTTCCGGTCATTCAGACTATCTTCATCCTCGAATTCCGGCACCACGTACACCTGATAGGTCGTGTCCACATCCGTTGCATAGAATGAGACTGCTGCCAGCTCTTCGTCTTCTCCTGCCCGATACACATTGGCAAAATAAGCTTCCTCCTTCTCATAGCCGAGCTGTCCGCGCCAGCCCAGAAGGTCGGACTGATAGATATGGTCAAAATTATCGGCTCCTCCGAGCTTCGTATATACCACATTGGTAGTTCCGATATTTGCATCCTCATAGGATACATAGAAATAGCCATCCTCACCAAACTCCGTGCCCCAGCTGTTCTTGCAGATAAAGGCTCCGTCATTTTCCGGCGTAATCGTAAAATATTCCTTTGGAAAATCATCATCCCAGCCTACAATGATAATGTCATGATTACAGGTGGCCTCCTGATTATAGTAATAAGTTGCACGCTCCCGGTTATAGTAGCCGGACCAGCTGTTTGCCGTCTTCATCTGCGTATAAATGGAGGTTTCAACCGCTCCGTATTTATAAATGGCTTCTTTGATCGCCACATAATCCTTCGGTGCCAGAATCTGTGCCTCCTCCAGATGCTTTCTCGCTTTCAGGTTTGGGTTCGTCTCGCCATCTCCGTATGGATCATCCGACTCATACACCGGCCCCTGCCAGCTTGCCATATAGGCGATCGCCATCGTGTACTCGCCACCCTCATTCTGTCCCAGACTGAAGCTGTTACACAGACTCATATGATCCGGTGAAAATACCAGATTCTCCTGTGGTGTCAGGGTCGTTTCCAATGCCGCCAAAGATGCAAATGCCCAGCAGGTACCATAGAGTCCCTGATCCCGCACCGGCGTCACTCTTCCAAGCTCTCTCATATCATAACGCTTCGGCAGCTCCACCTCTGCCGCAATCTGTGACATCGCTGCCGAAGCCGTCTTATAGTTCATTGCAAAATTATAATTAATATACTGCGCAATATCCCCGATCGGCACATACAGCTTATCCGAAACCATCTGTACCTTATCCTGCAGCTCTACAACCTGTCCGTTAATATTCGCCGCTGCACTGTTTGTATACAAACTGATAGAATTCGAACCCTTCTCGATCAGGATATTTCCGTTCTCATATACCTGCGTAGAACAGTTAAATGCATCCGTTAACTGATCCACCGGAAACATCAGACATCCCTTCGCACTCACATATGGCTTCTCCTCCACAAAGGATAATGTCTCCTGCCCGACGACAACCGACACACCCTTCTGATTGTCCATGTCCGCCAGATCACTTAAAAATTCGCTTGAAAAATTTCTGGCCGTCGTGCGCTTCACCTGAACCTCCGAATGTCCGGTCAGCGAAAATATGATCATGATTGCAAATACCAGTACGAATATCGCACCAATTAATTTCTTCAAGTGTACAATCCCTTTCTGCTAAATACTTCTCTCTCCCTGCTCCGGCCGTGGCTGTCTCGGTGGCTTCGGCCCCAGATACTGATAATAGTATGCCTTGATCATACCATTATAGATCTTCCGGTTCTTCGTTGCTTTCTTCCCCAGATACTTCTCGGCCTCCGCATAAGAAGTGATAATATATTTGGACCAGGTATCCAGCTTATCAAAGCTCTTACCGATCATCCGGTACAGATCCGGAAGCTCATCCTGCTCCTCCAGTCGTTCTCCATATGGAGGATTGGTAATGATGAATCCGTACTTTTTCGGATTACTTAACTCCGCCACACTTCTCTGCTGGAAATGGATCTGATCTCCGACTCCGGCAGCTCTCGCATTTTCCATTGCACATTTCACAATGCTGTTATCAATATCATATCCCTGAATATTCATCTTAACATCCCGGAGGATCCGGTCCTCCGCCTCTGCAACCGCAGCCTTCCATGCAGACTCCGGTGTGATGTTTGTCCATTTCTGTCCGGTAAATGTCCGCTTCATTCCCGGTGCGATCCTCGCTCCGATCATGGCCGCCTCGATTGGAAACGTACCGCTTCCGCAGAACGGATCCACCAGAATCCGGTCTTTGTTCCAAGGTGTCAGCATAATCAGTGCGGAAGCCAGCGTTTCAGAAATCGGTGCCTTACCAACCAGCTGCCGGTACCCCCGCTTATGCAGTGAAATACCCGATGCATCTAATGCAATACTTACCATATCTTTATTAATAAATACCCGGATCGGATACTCTGCTCCGTCCTCATCAAACCAGTTCACATGATACACGGTCTTTAACCGCTCCACGATTGCCTTTTTCACAATTGACTGAATGTCGGATGCACTGAACAATGCACTGTTCTTCGTGGATGCCTTTGACACCCAGAACTTCGCATCCTTCGGAAGATAATCCTCCCAGTGCAGGGCCTTGGTGGCTTCAAATAATTCATCAAAGGTTTTCGCCGGAAAGCCGCCAACCTTCACCATAATACGCTCTGCTGTACGAATAAATACATTCGCACGGGCAAGTGCCTCCACATCCCCACGGAATGTAATTCTGCCGTCCTCCACCTGTACGATCTCATATCCTAAATCCTGTATCTCTCTTTTCAGCACCGACTCCAGACCGAAGTGGCACGGTGCTATCAGCTCTATCTTATCCATATTCCGATTCTACTCTTTCTATTAATGTCTATTACTTCTAGTTTATTGTACGTTTCTCCCTGACAACTGTCAAGAAAAAGCCGGCATTACTGCCGGCTTATCGTTAAATCTTTATTATATTGTTTTATTCCTCCCACCGTGTTGATCACCCGATAGCCCTGCTCTGCCAGAATCCGTGCCGCCTTTATACTGTTGACACCATGCTCACAATATACGATCAGGGTTCGATTCTTCGGAATCCGTACTCTTCCACTCTGGATTTCTTCAAACGGAAGGCTCATTGCCATTGGAATATGGCCACTGTTGAATGCCTGCCGGCTTCTCACATCTATGATAATCGCATTTTCTTCCACTGCCTTCTGGATGATATGACGAATATTGATATTTTCGATGGTCGGTACCACGATGCTCACCACCAATGTCTCCTTATATTCTATCATATTCAGGCCTCTGACACTATGTGCCTTGCACTATTTAGATATAATCTGACACATATGGAATATGATGGAACAACAGATCATCCAGGCACTCGACCGCCTCCGGAACCGTCTCGATCCTATCCATTCCATATAATTTTCTCGCTGTCTTATATCCCATCAGTAAGGCAGCCAGGGTTCCGATCGTCATCTTCATGGTGTATTGCGGCTCCATATCCTCCCGCACCTGGCATCTGCCACCGTCAAACCATACCTGAAATGTACCGTTATTCCACGGCAACAGCTCGTCCTCTATCTCAAACCGGATACAGGCTGACGGTTCATCCGGATCACACGGATACTGTGCAAAAAACTGCGGAATATCCACAATTCTTCCCATGGCATATGGCCGGATCGTCTCCTTAATGTCACTGTCATCCAGTTCAAATGCGATCGGTTCACTGTAATAGTTATTGCCACGCACCTCATCGATCATGGAATCATGTGCATAAATATACCGCCACAGGCCCAGCTGTGCCTCCCGGTTCAGATAGATCATCTCTTTCACATGCATGATATCGGAATTAATGAGATAGACCATATATCCATATGGAACTCCATCCCTGGAATAATAGATGGCAACGGAAGTATCATCCTCATCCCAGCGCCAGTATTCTTCCCATGCCAGATTGTTCCGGTAAAGGCAGCCATGTGTTTTCTCCGCAAACTTCGTATGTAATTCCATGAACTGCTTATCATCCCAGGATACCCGTCTGACATAGCCCGGCTCCTCGATCCATCTCGGAATCTGTGTATCCTTGACCGAATACGTCATTTTATTGGATATGATCTCCCATCCGAGATTCCGGTATAGCGGAATCGAATACGGATATAACAGTGCAAATGATTTCTGATTCTCACGCATTCTTGTCAGGCTCTGGATCATTAACCGTTTCATGATTCCATGTCCGGTATGCTCCGGATAGGTGCAGACACTCGTCACAAATCCAACCGCATATCTTGCCCCATAGATGTTCATATCCAGCGGATATACTGCGAACTGGGAAACCAGATCCTCACCATCAAAGCATCCCAGTACATCGGCTCTTTCCAGCACCGGGAACTTCGACTGCTTGATCTCGTCATCCTTCCAGCCGGTCTCCGCCAGCTCCTGCTCTGTTACCTGAAATGCATACCGAAGCAATGCATTGTACTGCTCGGCATCGTCAATCGTCAACGGTCGTATCTTAAAATCCTCTTCGCTCATCATTTCTTAATTCCTCTTTATCTATATAACTTGTCATGCAGACACACAAAAAGCGGCAGATCAAATCCGCCGCTCTTTATACAGGCACTATATCTTAGTAGTAATAAGAATCCATTGCACCTGAAATTGCAACACCGGTTGTTACCATGACAATGATCCATACGATGATTGCAATGATGCTCAGGATCAGACCAATGATACCAAGAATCTTACCAACCTTAGCCTGCTGTGGAAGCTCCGGATACTCATTTCCTAACTTACCGCATAATACAAGGTCAATGATTGCACAAATCAAACCAACACCACCACAAGATGTTACGATAGAAGCAATACCTAAGATTAAAGCGGCAACTGCTTTTCCAGGTGTCTGATTTCCTGTGTTACTTACGTTGTTATCCATTTTTTCTCCTCCTTCATACTCATCCATGTCCTTCTTCATCCTAATCCCTGACATAGAAATATTAAAATCATTGCATATTATACTACACTTTATGCCGGTTATGCAAGCCTTATCACTGTTTTGTTATACATGATACATTTCTCCATTGCCAGAACCGCATGAAAAAGGCCGGAACCCTTTCTGACGGGATTCCGGCTTTCCTTCTTCCGTTGTAATTCCTACTCGTAATCCTTGGATGCTTTACTACTGTTAGTAGTCTTATTGCTGCTCTTGGCAGAATTGGAAGCCTTATTGCTTGCCTTATTCTTAGAGCTGTTCTTTGCATTACTTGCAGAATCGGTGCAGTTTGTCTCGTTTGAGTAGTTGTTCTCAGACATCTTCATGTCCTCCTTTAATGTAGTAAATACTTGTTACAACTACATTGTTGACGGACTGCAAGGGTTTTATACATTTATTTTAACTGGCCTAATCGTTCTTCTACCTGAGCTAACATCTGCGTGTACTTCTCCAGCTTGCCCTTCTCTTCTTCGATCTTGGCTGCCGGTGCCTTCTCCACGAACTTCGGATTATTCAGCATGCCCTGTGCACGCTTGATCTCACCCCGGAGTCTTCCCTGCTCCTTTGTCAGTCGCTCGATCTCTTTCTCGATGTCAACCAGCTCTGCAAATGGCATATAAAGTGCTGCGTCATGGATCAAAACGGATACTGCATCCTCTGCAATTCCGGTCTTGTCTGCCTGAACATGTACCTCACTGGCATATCCGAGTGTTGCAAAGAATACCTTACTGTTCTCGAAAATATCCCGTACACTCTCCTTCTCTGATACAACATAAACGGTTGCCTTCTTGCTTGGAGCTACATTCATCTCAGTCCGGATATTCCGGATACCGCGAACGGCGGCCTTGATCGTGTCAACGGCGGCCTCATCCTCAGCAAAGTTCCATTCTTCTCTGAACTCCGGCCACTTAGAGATCATAATGGATTCTTCCTCATCCTGCAGGTTGCAGAAAATCTCCTCTGTAATAAATGGCATATACGGATGCAGAAGCTTTAAGGACTGGATCAGAACTGTCTTTAACGTCCAGATAGCTGCTGCCTTAGTCTCGTCTTCATCATTCCACAGACGCGGTTTTACCATCTCGATATACCAGTCGCAGAACTCTTCCCAGATAAAGCTATGGACCTTATCTGCAGCAATACCCATCTCAAACTTCTCCAGATTCTCGGTTGCTTCCTTTGCTAATGTATTTACCTTGGACAGGATCCAGCGGTCTGCCTGTGTAAGCTTGCTTAAATCAACCTCCGCGGTATCTGCCTTCTCCATATTCATCATAATGAATCGGGATGCATTCCAGATCTTATTTGCAAAGTTCCGGCTTGCTTCTACACGCTCCCAGTAGAAACGCATATCATTACCCGGTGCATTACCGGTGATCAGTGTCAGACGCAGTGCATCTGCACCGTATTTATCAATAACCTCTAACGGATCAATACCGTTTCCGAGTGATTTACTCATCTTGCGTCCCTGATCATCCCGTACCAGGCCATGGAATAAAACATGGTCAAACGGCAGTTTTCCGGTCTGTTCAATGCCGGAAAATACCATACGGATAACCCAGAAGAAGATGATATCATATCCAGTAACCAGTACATTGGTCGGATAGAAATAATCCAGATCCTCTGTCTTCTCCGGCCAGCCAAGAGTGGAGAATGGCCACAGAGCTGATGAGAACCAGGTATCCAATGTATCCTCATCCTGCTTTAAGTTCTTGCTCTGACACTTCGGACAGGTACAAGGTGTCTGTCTGGCTACGATCGTCTCTCCGCAATCCTGACAGTACCATGCCGGGATCCGGTGTCCCCACCACAGCTGTCTGGAAATACACCAGTCACGGATATTGTCCAGCCAGTTATAATATGTCTTATCCATACGTTCCGGAACAAGCTTTAACTCACCATCCACAACTGCCTGCTTTGCCGGCTTCGCCATCTCTTCCATCTTAACAAACCACTGCGGTTTTACCAATGGCTCCACGGTTGTCTTACATCTGTCATGCGTACCTACCATATGTGTATGCGGCACTACCTTTACAAGCAGTCCCAATGCATCCAGATCCGCAACCATTGCCTTTCTGGCCTCATAGCGATCCATGCCGGCATACTTGCCGCCCAGTTCATTAATGGTTGCATCATCATTCATGATATTAATCTCTTCCAGATTATGACGCTTGCCAACCTCAAAGTCGTTTGGGTCATGTGCCGGTGTAATTTTCACACAGCCGGTTCCGAACTCTTTATCTACATATGCATCTGCAATAACCGGGATCTCACGGTCCGTCAGCGGCAGTTTCAGTGTCTTTCCAATGATATCCTGATAACGTTCATCCTCCGGATTAACCGCTACTGCGGTATCACCCAGCAATGTCTCCGGACGTGTGGTAGCGATCTCAACAAATCTGCCTTCCTCCCCGACTACCGGATACTTAATATGCCAGAAATGACCCTCCTGCTCCTCATGAATTACCTCTGCATCCGAAATGGTTGTCTGACATACCGGACACCAGTTTACGATCCGGGAACCCTTATAAATATAACCCTTCTCATACAAATTACAGAATACTTCCGTAACTGCCTTATTATTTCCCTCATCCATGGTGAACCGTTCACGATCCCAATCTGCGGAAGAACCCATCTTCTTTAACTGATTTACAATCCGTCCACCATACTCTTTTCTCCAGTCCCATACACGATCCAGGAACTTCTCACGCCCCAGATCATGCTTGTCAATGCCTTCCTTTTTCAGGGCCTCAATAACCTTAACCTCTGTTGCGATCGCGGCATGATCTGTACCCGGCTGCCATAATGCATTATATCCCTGCATACGTTTAAACCGAATCAGGATATCCTGCATAGTATTATCCAATGCATGTCCCATATGAAGCTGTCCCGTAATATTCGGTGGCGGCATCACGATAGTAAAAGGTTTCTTACTCCGATCCACTTCCGCATGAAAATACTTCTTTTCCAGCCATTTACTGTAAATGCGTCCCTCAATCTCCTGCGGATTGTAGGTCTTTTCCAATTCCTTGTGCATAATTCTCCTCCTGATTTATAAACCTCTTTTAACCTGTAGCTCTTATACAGGTCTTATTAGTATTTAAACTTTATCTGTTTAATACTACCGCTATGTGCTGATAAAATCAAGTATTTTGTGTTATTGCCACCAGATCATAATGTGCATCAATAGCAGCCTCGCATGCCTCCCGGTCTTTCTCCTTCAGTGCCCGGAAGATCTCGCGATGCGCCCGGTGGAGCGCCTGTCTGGTCTGCTCATCACTCTGTCTCAGGATTTCATCAATCCATTCCCGGTAAACATCCGAGACTGCATCCATCAGCTCCATCCAGAGATGATTTCCAGAAGCAGCCGCCAGCAGATAATGAAACTGCCGGTCATGCTCTGCCGCATCCTCTTCCTGCTCTCCGGTATTGCCCTGTTCCAGCAAGCTTTCCACCTCCTGCAGCTTTGCTTCCGGATTCTCAATCACAGAGGCACAGATTGCCTTCTCCATCATCCTGCGGAAATCACAGATTTCCTCCTGTGTCACCAGCTTGATCCGCAGGAATATACGCAGCATTTCCGATAATCGTTTGGATACATTTCCGGTATAATAATTTCCGGAGCCCTGAACACTCTCAATGATTCCCATATAGTCCATACTGCGCAGTGCTTCTCTTGTAGAGTTCCGGCTGATCTGCAGCTGTTCCGAGAGAACCCGTTCTGTCGGCAGGCGATCTCCCTGTCTGATCCTGCCTTCCCGGATCTCATCACATAAATAGTCAATCACCTTCTGATATTCTCTGTTCCCTTCCATCCTTCATCTCCTGATCTATATTGTTACCCGTTTTCTGCCGTCTCTTGTTTTATACCATTTTCTGATCCATATATTCCGGTTCACCTGTTTCTTTCATCAATGATAGAACCTGTATCACAGAAAATTAGAAAACAGAACCGAGCCACCCACCGTTAATACTCCGGCTACTGCTATGGACAGGCTGCTCATTGCGCCTTCTACCTCACCCATCTCGATCGCCTTTGCTGTTCCCACTGCATGAGACGCCGTACCGATTGCAATTCCTTTAGCAATCGGTTCCTGTATCCGGAAGATCCGGCAGATTGCCGGTGCAAACATATTTCCCAGCACACCGGTTATAATAATGACTGCAACAGTCAGTGTAACGTAGCCGCCTAGCTCCTCCGAAATACCCATGCCGATTGCTGTCGTAATGGACTTCGGAAGGAATGTGACATATTCCTCATGGGATAATCCACAGATAAGGCTCATAACAAGAATGCAGCACAGCGAAGCCAGAACTCCTGCCGTAATGCCCGCAAAGATTGCTTTCCAGTTATTCTTCAACAGCTCCAGCTTCTCATAAAGAGGAACCGCCAGACAGATCGTGGCCGGGGTCAGGAGATAACTTAAATATTTCGCTCCGGAATAATAAACATCATAATCAATATGAGAAACCGCCAGAATCACGATTACCAGAATCACGGAGATCAACAGCGGATTAAAAATCGCCAGCTTGAATTTCTTATGTAATAAACTTCCCAGACCATAAGCAGCCACACTTACGATCATGCCGAAAAATACCGAATCTTCAAAAAAACTCATTTCTTTCCATGCCTCTTTTCTTCCATACGAATCATAACCTGTGTGATATGACCGGATATCACCATAACCAGAAATGTAGAAACAACCGTGATCAGGACATATGCGATCAGGTTAGACTGTATCACATTCCAGGATGTCAGGAGTCCGACCGCCGCCGGAATAAACATCATAGGCATGATTTCTATCATAAAATAGGATGTTGTTTTTACATCCTTTATCTTAAAACATAATGCCAGGAACATTAATACCAGACCATAGATACTGGCCGGAATCGGAAGGGGAACCAGATAATTTAATATTTCCCCTGCAAATGATATGGCAAGAATAATGCCAAATTGTTTCATGTACTTCATATGTACCACCCTTCTTATAATTGGTCGTACCAATTATAAGAGGATACCTGCCGTTTGTCAATTGGAACTACCAATTTTCCAAACAACAAACCGACACGTTTCTATACGGCAATATGATATGAGGTCAGGACCTCCTTTGCCTGCTCCTTGAGCTCCGGATACTCCGTGAGGATTCCCTTTACACAGGTAAAGCTGTTCTGTCTCTGATCCTCATTGTTCTTCATACCCTCACGCAGCTTCTGTCTGCGCACATTCAGGGAATGCTTCACCTCTACCATCTCACGCTTATCCACCAGTGCCATCAGCTGTTTCAGCCAGATCTCTGCATCCCGCACACCGGCTTTCCGTAAAAGATCCAGCAATTCCTCCTGATATACCTTAAGATCGCCCGTATTCCGCTGATATTGCTCTTCTTCCGCTACCATTGCCTGATACTGCTCCCAGTCATATGCCAGCTCCTTCTGTGTATTTATCTCAAACTTGGCATATAAATAATCCAGACTGTTCGTATTGTTCAGCCACTTGATCTTCACCTTATTCTGTAACAGGATTGCCCGGTTATGCTTCCGGTAACATAGCTTCCGCTCGGTTTCCGCCCGGCTATAGGATGCGAAGATCAAAAACTCTGCGATCATTGCCACGATTGCAATCGCAGCGCCCGGAATCGTCAGCTCGATCTGATACTCCATGGTCAGGACCAGAAATCCGACGATCGTCACAGCAGCCAGAATACCGATCACAACGGCACTGTTCCGCAGGGTTTTCTGCTTCTTCTGCAGTTCTTCCTCCTCATATTGCAAGGAGCCCTTCTCGCCCTCCAGATATTCCAGATCCCGCTTGATCTTTCCACGCATGGTCTCCAGCTCCTTTAACCGATCCAGTGCCTCCGGTATATCCTTCTCCAGCCGCATCAGAAGCTTATAACGCTCCCCTGACAACCGTTTGGGTGTATGCTGCAGCTCCCGGCGGTTCTCCTCCAGCATCAGGATTCTCCGTGCATCCTCCTCCAGGTTCTTCAGATTGCCCGGCTCCATCTGTTCAATCCGCTGAATATCCGAGAAATACATGGTCACAAGCTCGTATTCCCGCTTCTGGTCCTCCAGCTCATAGGTAATATCCACGATCTGCTCCAGATGATGATTCAGCTCTGCCTCTTCTTCTTTTTTCCCCTGTTCATCCGCATCTATGGACTCCAGACTTGTCGGTTCTTCCACCTCCGTCTGTCCAAACAGCTGCGCGATCTTCTTAAAAAGTCCCATACTGTCTCCTGCTTATACAATCTGCTCCCTGAAATCTTCCTTCCACTGATTGAGCATCATATCGATTCGCTGATTAAATGCCTCATAATCGCCCCGCTCCTTATTATACAATGCCTTCTGATAGCGGGTGTAGGCGGATGTACTTTCCGCATCCTCTGTTGCATCCTCCAGCTGCATTTTCAGGCGCTGGAAGTCAGCCTCATCCATTCCAAAGGCTCTGGCCTCCTGCTCTACAACGGTTTCCTCTTCCTCTTGTAATCGAAGTATCAGGTAGGCCTCCAAAGATGCCTGCTTCTGATTCCGTTCAAATGCCTCCAGAAATGCCAGCTTCGCATTTGTGACTTCCATATTCTTTGCCAGCGCCACGCCCTTGTTATGATATACATCACCGAGGAATCGCCGATCCTCGATCTGATCCTCTTTCCGAAGAATCGTATTATAAAGCGAGATTGCCTTCAACAGTCTCTTATACATCAGGAAACTATCTGCCTTTAACTTCAGCTTTTCTTCCTCCGGCAGCAATGCCACAAGCTCCTGCTTATCACGGAACTGCTGGATCTCCGCCGGCTCATAATAATTCCCTGCGGAAAGAATGGTCACCAGAAGCTCCGTCAGAGATACCTCTGCTGCCAGCTTCTCCATCAGCCGGTTCGCCAGCTCCTCCATCTCAAGCTCTGTCTTGATCCACTGCACCAGCTTCCCCTGAAACTGTTCCGGATTTAACAGTGCCACATTGTTATAGATATAAAAGCACAGCTCCTCGTAGGAATATACCTCTACCTTTGTATTTGTAAACCGATATGGAATTACCGCCTGCCTGGTCTGGCATAGAATAATTCTTCCCATAATTCTGATCCTTCCTGTCTACTCATCTTTATCCAGCACAAAATCCTTACGATAAATCTTGTTCGTTGTCGGATATAGTTTTCCAAATCCTTCATCCCGAATCACAACCGAGCCCTTGCACCCGCTGTACATCTCAACCTCCAGCGAAAGCCTGGTCGTCTTGTTCGGTCTGGATGGCAGTCCGTGAATCTCTATGATCTCACGCATTGCCTCCTTTGTGTAATGATTCTTATATAACAGCTCTACCCGGTTGGTATCATCCAGGCAGACATATATTTTTCCATGCACGTTATACCACTCTCTGCCGCCTCTGGCAATCGGAATAAAGGTACCGGTACTGTCTCCGCTTAAAATTCCGATATCACTGTGTACCATATCCTCGGCATTTACGATATATTTAGCCGGATTAATGACATTGGAGCCGATATATGCCGCATAGCAGGCACCCTTGGTATAAATATTCTGTCCGACAAATACCCGTCTGCCGTTACACAGTGCATTCTGGGATGCGTTCGCCCATACCTCCGAGAATCCCACTCCTGTCAGATAAACCGAAGACATATAGGACTCCCGCAGCACTTCATTTACGATCTCCAGAAATCTCTGGTCCAGCTCCCGCTTATCATCATAGATCCGGTAATATCCCATCTGCTCCCGGTAGTCTCTGTGAATCACTGTTACCACCTGCGGAGTCGTTCTTCTGGCAATATCTACCCGATAGAAATCCATTCCCTCCGGTCCGTAGTCAAACAGCCCGACGCTGTTATTCCGAAGGCTCTCCGGCTGCTGGAAGATGAAATGCAGATACGCACTGGTATGTCCGATAATAAAGAACCTGTCACCATATAACTCCAGCTCATCCTGCAGCATATGCAATACCCGGAACAAGGCATGCGAATACTTATAAACCGTTACGACCAGCCGCTCAATCTGTGCATCCTCATAGCGGTTGATAAAGTCCATGATATGTCCCTTCAGAATCAGCAGCAGTACATCCTCATAGGTATAATTCTCCTCCCGGAAAGTCATCCGCTCCGTAGATTCCAGCTTCTCCACGACCTGCTCCAGCATGGTTCCTTTCTGATGGAAGCGATGCTCCAGTGCATCGCTTCCGATATACCACTGCCCCTTTTCCTCTCCGAAAAATGCCACATTCGGCAGCAGATAGGTATCGACGGTATTCAGCTGGCAGATGGACTCCGGCTCTTTTGTCTGCTGATTAAAAAAGCTTAACTGCGTATATTCCGCACATACATCCATTCCCAAATAAAATTTCTGCATGAAGCTGTCCCCTTTCTATAAGATCCTCATGACCTCTTCAAATACATGGCTGTATTTCATATATTCCTCCATGGATGCAGTCAGCCCTTCTGCATCCCGCATTTCCTGATGAATCAGCATCTGATTCAGCCGTTCAAACCGGCTCTCCGGTGCATCCTGTGAATAAGCATCACTCCGGATACTGTCACTCTCGATCAGGGTTACCTTACCGGTATATTTCTCTGCAAAATGATATAACAGCTGCTCGCCATGGAATACAACAAATTCCTGTACATAATAGCCCGGAATCCGTTCCTCCATCCGGCACGGACGGAAATCCAGTGTCTGCAGTTCACTGGTTCCCACACTGTAATTTACGATTACCTCCTGACGTTCCTCTCCCTTATAGATCAGATAGGTCTTCAGGAACAGCTCCTGTGGCAGATCTACAATATCTGCAAAGGACTTAAAGAACGGAAGCAGAATGCCCCGGTTCAAAAATCTTCCTACCGTAGCGGCAACATAGGTCGTTTCTTCCTGTGTCAGCCGGATACACTTCGACAGATACCAGAGCATGGCACCATGGCAGATATCATCCTGAATCTCTCCCTTGCCAATCTCCAGCATCAGATACTCAAACACGGAATCCGGTACCCATTCTTCCCGGATAAAGTACAGATATGCCATTCGTTTTAAGAAGGCCTTGGTAACCATTCCCCGGTGCCTTCCCTTATAATAAGACCGGAAAATGTCCATTGCATTGTCGAGGCTTGCATCCGCAAATATCAGCTGTGCCAGAATATTCTCCTCCAGCTCTCTGGCCTCTCCCAGCACAACCATGGCAACCTCCCACAGCTTCGCCAGTTCTTTCGTATCTGCCTTGTAATAGAAAATCAGATACTGTATCGTCCGATCATTATACTGTCCCTTCTGATACAGATAGATACAGAGCGAGGTCAACGCCTCATCCCCCATAATATCCGTATCTGTAACAATGTACGATGCCAGACGCAGCAGTCTGGAGATCTCCACATCTCCATATCCGAATCTCCGGATGGCCTCATATGCCTTCCGGTTCATACCACGCATAATATATCCGGAAATAATCTCCGCACTGTGGAGCTTATCCAGATAATCCAGATCTACCTGCAGCAGGTACTTTTCCAGAATATCTCCATCATAATTCTCCAGATAATACTCTATAATCTGCAGCAACACCTGCTGCCTTGCCTGATAGCTTAACTCCTGACACTCCAGAATATCCCGTGCCTGATTCACATCTCTGGCATCCCGCAGATGCCTGTGCTCCATTTCACTGTAAATGTATGCCAATAACCGGGCATCGGACGGATTATAATGCCGGCAGGTGTCCAGAAATACTCCGGTATTCACCAGTCGTTCCAGCCGGTACGGCATGGTACTCACATACCGGTTTCCTCTGGTGTCGATCAGTGTCACAACTGCGGAATCCGTTACAATATCAATATAGGCTCTGCCGTCAATAACCGGCACCTGCTGTTCATCCTTCAGCTCCTTATGGGTTACAACGACCGCTTTGATCCCCGGATTCGTGCAGGTCAGCCGCCGTTTGAAAATAATATTGGTCAGTCTGGCCGCATACTTCGGATTGATCTGCTTCGGATTCAGGAACTCCTTATAGATTACCAGCAGAAATTCATGAATCGCACCCTTTACGATCTGTTCTTCCATAAAGTTCTCGATCACAGGCACCATCTCGCCATATAGCTGCGGATAGGTCGTCTTATTCCGGATCAGATTGGCATACAGATATGCCTGCTCATATTCTGTTAATGTATGACTGTAGATCAGATATCGCAATACAGCCTCCGGCAGTACCGGATATTCCTTCAGATTCATACTGCGGATATAACATTCATAAATACCGATCAGCTTTAAGCCCTGACGGATCCCACGATCAAAATAATCGTGATACTCTTCTTTACAGCAATTCGCTCGGATCAGCATACTGCAGATCACATTCAGTGCGTTCAGCTCCGGCTTCTGTGTATCGATCTCCTGCAACAGGCGGAACAGATTCTTCTGGAATCCATGCTCCTTTCCCGCCAGCTCTACACAGATATGCAATACATCATCCGAAATGTATTCGTGATGCATACCCCAACGGATCGCAGATACCTCCAGAGCATCCAGCTTCCGAAGCATCAGCGGTTCCCGGTTAAACATATCACATAATTCATAATATAGGATCGGGCTGTGGATTCCCTGCTCGTAAAGCTTCTGGATCTGCGCATAGACCGGTCCCTTCCCCGTATCCTGAGAATCATCCAGAAATGTCAGCAGCCAGAAATAGAACAGCTTCTCGCCCTGTGTTTCAAACTTCTCCTGGATCATGGCTCTGGCTCTCGCAACCGAATCCGCATCCTTATAGGCCAGTGCCTTCAGGTATGCATAATAGCTGGATGCCTGACTGCCCTCTACCATTCGGTCCTGATCTGCATCGATCCGCTTAAACTCTTCCTCCACCATGATCTGATTGCCCGCCAGAATGTTCATATGGAGGATTCCCAGCCGGTATAGCTGATCCTCCTTACAATACTGCACCAGATTCCGTAAGGCATATAATGTTTTCTCTACGTATTTATCCAGTGGCAGCTTCCCGGTCCGGAAGTCCAGATAGCTGGTGATCAGACTGCACTGATGTACCTTTATAATATGACTGTTGCGGAACAGATGCGGTGGCTCCGGCTTATTAACAGCCTCCGTCCGGATCACGATCTCCACCACAAGCTTCTGGTATGCGGTCTCGATCGTAATATGTCCAAGATTGGAATCCCGCTCCATGTATTCCGGAAATACCATATACTCCAGTGCGTATTTATTTCCGATAAAATCTTCCATACTGACATAATGCTTCAACGGCTTTATAAATCGCACATCAGAGGTCACCTCTGCATTCAGATAGCCCCAGGTGTTTCTCACCAGCTGCAGACTGTGTTTCTCCGGCTCCTCATGATATGCCAGCTGCTGCCTGTGTTCCGGAACTTCCAATGATAACGAACGTTTCTTATGCGTATAGGTCAGAAATTCCTCCATAGCCTGACTGGCAGACAGGCTCCGGGTCAGACTGTTATAGACCTCTGCATACATCGGCTCCCGCTCCAGAAATGCACGGTAAAACTCCTGCGAAGTGAACAGCCGGACTGCCTCATTCCAGTTATTCTCTGCAAGACTTGCAAACTGGAACATATCGCCCAGCTCTCCCATAGAGCTCTCCACTGCCGGTGCCGTGATCTCTATATCATACGGAATGCGGAACTCGCCTCCGTCTGTCACCAGATAGATCATACCGTTGATCTTCTCACCCTTCTCCCATTTACCGGCGTCAAAGGTCAGCTCGACCTCCTGTGATTTTCCGATAAAATTATGAGGCTCAATCTTAAACAGGTACCGGTTATCATATACCATTGCTTTCATTCGCTGATCATTTACAGACTGTACGGTCAGTGTCCCCTGATACTGGGAACCCGCTTCTATGTTCAGTTGTAAATGATCGGCAGATATCTCTACCTGTGGACGTCTGACATCAAACTCGCCCTTTGCATACTGTTCAACTTTTTCTTTCATCTACAACACCCTTGCCAATCCTTCCTGATATGGTCTATAATAATCCATAACATAATTAGCTATATTATACCAAAGATTGTCGAAATAGAAAAGAAGGAGAGGGATATTTTTATGTTACAGCCAGCAGATCAGTTTCACGGCAGTGATTTAGAGAAAGTAGAACAATTATATGGAATCAAGCGGGCAGATATCCGGCCATTCGCCTCCAATGTAAATCCTCTTGGATTATCTCCGGTTTTAAAGAAAGCTCTGCAGGAGAACCTCGATGTTCTCACCGATTATCCGGATCGGGACTATAAAGAGCTGCGGGAAGCTATTCATGCCTATACCGGTGCAGATGCAGACCATATCCTGCCCGGAAGCGGCACAACAGAGCTGATCGTTACATTTATCCAGACGATCAAGCCAAAGAAGACTCTGGTTGTAGAACCTACCTATTCCGAATATAAACGTGATCTAAAGGCGATCAAGAGCGATGTGACTGACTATGTTTTATCCGCAGAGGATGATTTCAGATTAGATCCGACCAAGCTCTGCGAGCAGATCGATGAATCTGTAGACTTGGTGGTTCTGTGCAATCCGAATAATCCGACCTCCACCTGTTTAAGCATCAGTCAGGTAGAGACCATTGTTAAAAAATGTAAGGAATGCTCCGCATTTCTTCTGGTTGATGAGACCTATGTAGAGTTTGTTAAGGACGTATCCATGGTCTCTGCAATCCCGTTAGTAAAGAAATACAACAATCTGATCGTACTCCGCGGTGTGTCAAAGTTTTTTGCAGCACCGGGGCTCCGTCTCGGCTATGCCTGTGTATCAAACGATAAGCTGCTCCGCTATCTGCGCAAGCACAGCAATCCATGGTCCATCAGCTCGCTGGCTGCCTATGCCGGAACAGTGATGTTTACCGATCAGGACTATATCCGCAAAACCCGCGATCTGATCTCTCAGGAGCAGGGTCTGATTTGCTCTACCCTTCGCGCCAGAGGCACTCTGAAGGTATACCAGCCGACAACCAACTTTGTCCTGCTGCAGATCCTGAAGGACGGCGTGACCGCTTCGGATGCGTTTGAGCATTGTATCCGGAAGGGCCTCATGATCCGTGACTGTTCGAACTTCATCGGTCTCGGTCCGGAGTATATCCGTTTCTGCTTCCTGAACCCGGAGGACGATGACCGGCTGGTCAACACTCTGTTAGAGATTTTGTAAGCAGTCTTGCCTGCTTTGGAGTTTCTTCCTTGAATTTCTTATATATCCGGATAAAGTGGCTTGCATCTGCAAACCCGGTTTCCTGAGCAATGTAGCTGATCTCGTAGTCGCTGTAAAGCACCAGCTCCTCTGCTTTGGATATCCGGATATATTCTATATACTCTTTACAGGAACGTCCATATTGCAATTTAAACATTTTCGCAAAATTCGAATAACTCATTCCACTCTGCTCGGCCAGCTCCTGTACCCGGAGTGCCTCTCCGGAATGTGCATCGATATATTCCAGAATGTGATCAAAAAACTGTTCTCCGGTCTCGGCCTTATCCGTCCCCTGAAGCTCCTTGCGCTCCGGTGTCCAGTTCCGGATCATGCGGATCAGCATCGTTGCCAGATTGGAATAAATATTTAATTCATACCCGAACTGTTTCTCCTGCTGTTCCTTCAGGCAGTCCATAATTAATGCTCCCAGGCCATAGCTCTCCTGCTTCTCCCGATCAAATATCATTGGATCCCGTTCCTGTACCATAGCCAGTGTTTTCCGGATCGTCGGCAGGTAAACTCCCGGAATCCGGATTACATTCAGATCAAACTTCACCACCGCATACCGAATCGGAAGCTCCC
>CABQJA010000013.1 GCA_902464345.1 uncultured Clostridium sp. | reverse complement strand
TGCAGTAAATCTACGATTTCATTCATCTTCATACCGTTAGATCCTTTGATCAATACAATGTCATCCGGCATCAGGGTTCCCAGCAGGCACATTGCCACCTCTTCATTATCCATATACTCGGAAACCCGCATTCTGGACTTATGATCGATCAGAGCCTTATGGATCGCCTTTGCCCGTTCTCCGACTACGACCAGCTCATCGATCGGAAGTCCTGCCAGATATTCTCCAACCTCATAATGATACCGTTCCGAATCTGTTCCCAGTTCAAACATATCGCCCAGAACTGCGATCTTCCGCCCCTCCGTCTTCATATTGCAAAGCACATCCAGACTCGCCTTCATAGAATCCGGACTTGCATTATAGGTATCATCAATAATCGTAAACCGATTCTCCAGTCGTAAAATCTTCTGCCGTAATCCATGAAAATCCCGGAACTGCAATGCGGCCTTCTCCACCGGAATTCCCACCTGATCACTGACTGCCAGACCTGCCAGACAATCCAGCACATTATGCTGTCCGAGCATGCTAAGCTCTACCGGTATCCTCGTTTCTCCGTGTACATAGGTAAAATAACTGCGATCAGCATCAAAGCGGATATCCTCTGCCCGGTAATCGCACCATTCCTGTGTACCATAATACCGGACTTCACACGGCATCTTTCCTCTCATTTCCGCAAGCATCTTATCATCACCGTTTAAGAACAGCACACCTCCCGGCTGCATTCCGTTTATGATCGATAATTTCTCTTTCCGGATATTTTCCTGCGTCTTTAACTGTTCAATATGTGCAAGACCGATCGTTGTGACCACTGCATATTTCGGTTCACACATCCGTGACAGAATATCAATCTGACCTTCCTCACTCATGCCACATTCCAGGACCGCCATCTCATCCTGTTTTTCAATTCTGGAAATCATGATCGGAAGTCCGATCTGGCTGTTATAATTCTTCTGTGTCTCAAACACCTGATACTGTGCCCGAAGTGCAGCCGCGATCATATTTCTGGTTGTCGTCTTTCCGACGCTTCCGGTTACTGCCACTACCGGTATCTCAATCCTTTTTCTTAAATAGAATCCGATGTCCGTCAACGCCTGACAGGTATCCTTTACCTTGATATACGGCTTCTGTGCGTTCATTGCATAATGCTCCGATGTCAGTGTCGCTGCTCCGACCTTTAAGGTCTGCTCAATGAACCGGTGGGCGTTTACCCGTTCTCCGATGATCGGTACAAATAAATCGCCTTCCTTGATTTTCCGTGAATCAATACAGATATCCTGTAGCTCGGTATCTGCATCCCCGCACAATAAAGTGCCACCTGTTGCTTCCAAAATATCCCGAACTGTTATATGCTCCATTTCTAATTTTCCTTTCCTGCCATATGTAATGCCTTGTATAAAAACCGGGCAACACCATCTTCTTCATTTCCCGGAATAATACCATCTGCCAGCTCCTGAATCTCTGCGGATGCATTGGATACCGCGTATGTTTCATCGCAGACCTTAAACATCTCAATGTCATTTGTGCTGTCTCCAAAGCCGATCAGATAATCGAAATCACCCCATTGTCTGATACGGTTCAGGGCCGCTGATTTAGACGCCTGATCACTGTATATCTCAAGGTTCACCCATTCCTCATGATAGATATCCTCGTACATGATCGCATGTGCTCCGCGAATGGCCTGCAGATCCCGATACAGATTCATC
Organism: uncultured Clostridium sp.; assembly: GCA_902464345.1. Classification (GTDB taxonomy): domain Bacteria; phylum Bacillota; class Clostridia; order Lachnospirales; family Lachnospiraceae; genus CAG-632. Next base: position 20,352 of record CABQJA010000013.1, on the reverse strand, counting down.
AGCCGCTCTTTCCGCTCCCGCAAAAAGAAATAAATAACTCCACGATCCGCACAGATACTCAGATCATCCACTTCCGTAAATACCTTATCGTATTTCATGATCCGTTCATTCCGGAATTTATTCAACGATCTGGATTCCACACTGTCATAATAGGTATACATCGTTCCATGCTCCATCGTATACATGAAGCACTGCAATCCGTAAAGCTTTATGATTCCCAGTATCACCATCGCCGTTTCCCTTGAAAGTGAATGAACCTCCAGATACTCCTGCTGTCCAGGATCATATACCAGCACACCGTTCATCATGGAAAACGGAATCTGCAGGTTTACAGATGCCATGATCGGGAATGTCGTTGCCGGTGTTCTCGCAGTATTAATGGTAAATGCCATCCCCTGCTCTATACAGGTATTCAGTTTTTCAGCAGTGGTCGCCGAAATATCTCCCCGCTGATTCAGCAGAGTTCCATCCAGATCACTGACATATAATTTTTTCATAGCCTTATCCTTTTCCCATCTAATGTTATCAGGTTATAATATTACTATTATATCATCTTCTGTCTGACTGTTCCACCCAGAATTTTTCACTGATCTCTGCGACCGTATCCAGCCGTACGACCTCATAGCCTTCCCATTCTCTCGGAAACAGCTGTCTGCTGGAGCTTCTTAAAAACCGCTCATCCAGCAGCAGGATCACGCCCTGATCCTCTGCGGTCCGTATCACTCTTCCGGCGGCTTGAAGCACCTTATTCATACCGGGATACAAATATGCATATTCAAATCCCATGCCTTCTCTTTCTTCAAAATAATTCCGCAGGATTTCCCGCTCATTGCACACCATCGGCAGTCCGATCCCGACCACGATCGTTCCGATCAGCCGTTCTCCGACCAGATCGATTCCTTCCGCAAAAATACCGCCTAGGATACAGAACGCCACTACATGCTCTCCCTCAAACTGCTGCAGAAATTCCTCCCGCTCCTCTTCCTTCATATTCGGATTCTGACAGATCAGCGTCACCTGTTCATCCAGTCCCTCCGCACAGGCAATCGCATATACATCCTGCAGCATCCGGTAGGATGGGAAGAACACCATATAATTTCCGTCTCTGGTACCTGTCAGCGTTTCTATATAACGATAGATCTTTTCGTATTCTTCCTGTCCGCGCCTGCTGTATCGACTGCTCACATCCGTTCCGATCATGATCTGCCGATGTTCTCTCGGAAACGGAGATGCAATATAAATCGCATAATCCTCTTCCGCACTTAACAGCTTCTTATAGTACCGAATCGGAAGCAGCGTCGCCGAAAAGAATACAGCTGACCGTCCTTTATCCAGACATTCCCGCAGATTTACGGAGGTATCCACGCAGAACAGCTTCACCCGGAAAGAGTCTGCTTTTACCTGCTCACTGAATATTACATAATTCTCATCGACCCGCTCATATATATTCATAAACTGATAGAGTTTGAAATAGAATTCTACGATTCTTGTTTCCTCCGGAAGTCCATGATGCTGCTCCAGAAACTTCTCATATTCCCCAATGGCTGCCAGCAGTCTGTGTATCAGTGGATCAATCGATTCCAGCACCTGATATCCATTGCATTCCTTCTTCATCTCAAGCAATACCCGGTTACAGGCATCCAGCTTTCCGGCCAGCTTCTTACTGTATGGCTTTACCAGCTTCTTAATCTCCAGAAATTCCTCCTTATACAGCTCCGCACTGTACATGCTGCTTGCACGCTCGTATAGATTATGCGCCTCATCCACCAGAAAGATATAATCGCCCTGTACTCCCTGTGCGAAATATCGCTTTAAATTTACCCTTGGGTCAAATACATAATTATAATCACAGATAATTCCGTCAACCCACAGACTGACATCCAAGCAGAACTCAAACGGACATACCCGATGCTTTTCGGCATATGCCCGTATTACCTCTCTGGTAATATTCTGTTCATGGTTGATACAGTCAAACACCGCATCATTGATGCGGTCATAATGTCCTTTTGCATACGGGCACTGCTCCGGATTACAGGTACACTCCTCCTGAAAGCACGCCTTCTCCTTTGCCGTAATGACTACGGACGAGAACTGCAGACCGCCCTCCCGCAGCTTTTCAAACGCCTCAACCGCCACCGTCCGGGTAATCGTCTTGGCCGTCAGATAGAAAATCTTATCGCCCATCTCCTGTCCCATTGCCTGCACGGCAGGAAACACGGTTGCAAGTGTTTTTCCGATTCCTGTCGGAGCCTGTACAAACAGCGTAGTTTCTTCCCGGATCGCATGATAGACCGATACCACCATGTCCCGCTGTCCTGCCCGATACGGATACGGAAACCGCACATTTTCAATACTCGCATTGCGGATTCTCTGATGCTCATCTGCATAGTCCGCCCATACCATATACTGTGCTACCAGATCCTGAAACCATTCTTCCAGCCGTTCAAAGGAATACACCTCCGAGAACCGTCGGATTTCTTCTGTCTCCAGATTACAATAGGTCATCTGAACCGTGACCTCTGAAGCCTCCTGCTCCCGGCCATAGATATAGGCATATACCATTGCCTGCGCTTTATGCACAAAAACAGGTGCCTCCATCTCATTTACGTTCCGATAAACGCCTTTAATCTCATCAATGGTAATGGCACCTGCATGTTCTATGATTCCATCCGCCCGTCCTTCGATCTGTAAAGTAAATCGTTCCTGCTCCAGCTGGATCACCAGTGGCACTTCACTCCGATAGAACGAGCCCATATTCTTTTGAATCTTACGGTGCATCCGGCTTCCTGCCTCCATCGCATCCTTATCGGATACTTGGCCTCTCCGGTTATCAATATCCCCTTCCCGGAAAATAAACTCCACCAGATTCCGCACCGAAATCTTGATTTTATTCATACTGTCTTTGTCTGCAAACTTCTGCTCCGTGCATTCCTATCTGCTTCTTATACTTCATCATTATGGAAATGCAGGCGGATCTTTTCTTTCTTATCTTCAAACTTATCCTTCATGGCCGCACCGTACTTGCTTCGCATTGCAATGCTGAATGCCAGATCGATAAAATATATCCAGATCAGAACATTCAGGACCCGGAATCCCAGTGGTCGCGGTATCATGCTGATCACTACCTCGATCCGTGGCTGTAACAATCCGAGAACCAGAACCACCAGACCGCCCCATGCAAGGGAAATGAATAAACAGATTCTTCCCTGAAAATTCAACGGAAAATCCGAATAATCCCATAATTTCTGATGAATCGTTTTCTCCAGGATCACTCCGGTCACATACTCCAGAATCGTTGCCACGATAGCCCCGATGATGAACATCCAGACCCACTTTCCGGCAAACGGTTTCATTGGAAAATACATGAACAGAAATGCCACACCATAAATCGTACAGATCGGTCCCTTGTTAAATCCCCGGTTCGTAAACTTTCCCGTCCGGATTGCCTCAAATATACACTCCATTAACCAGCAGGCTGAACCATACAGGAAAAAGGAATATGCAATATGGTAAAAATCAGTTCCCATAAAAGGGTAAAAGAAAAAGTTCTCTAATACTCTCATACGTATCACTCCTCATTCTGCTCTCAAATCAGTCCGCATATACAATCTGCTTTGCAATCGTATCTGCTGCCTCTCTGCTCTTTAATACCTCTACCAACTTCAATGCAAAGTCAATCGCTGTTCCCAGTCCACGGCTGGTAATAAATGTACCATCCATTACTACACTCTCGTACCGAACCTCTGCGCCAACGAGTCCATCCTCCATACCCGGATAGCAGGTTGCCTTCTTTCCCTTTAAGAGTCCCTGCTCCCCATATACGGTCGGTGCTGCACAGATAGCTGCCAGATAGGTTCCATGCTCCGCGCTTTCGCGAATCAGCTGCTCCAGTCCCTTATGTGCCTTCAAATGCAGGGTTCCCGGCATACCTCCCGGCAAGATCAGCATCTCTGCCTTCTCCGTAATCTCTTCAAATGTCAGATCTGCCATTACCTCAATCCGGTGGGATCCGGTTATATTCTTCCGTCCCATAATGGATACTGTCTTCAACTCCACACCGGCACGTCTTAAAATATCAACAACTGTCAGGCCTTCTACCTCTTCAAATCCATCGGCCATAAATAAATATACCATATTATCTCTGCTCTCTTTCCATACTTAATGATCCATATTCACTACATGCTATCCCTGCTGTGCTGTCAGATCTGTGATCCGACACTCATCGCAAGATTAGTCTTGAATTACTCTTTATACTTTGTTTATAATCGGAATAGAGGAAAAAGTCAAGATATAAGGCTTACAAAAAGTTTTAGATTTTCTTACAAAGCCTCTTAATGAGTAAAAAAATCAGAAAAGAAGGGACTTGATTTCATGGAAATCGAACGTAAATTTTTAATCGGACACATCCCGGAATTGCTGGATTCCTATCCGCATATTGAAATTGAACAGGGATATATCAATACCGCACCGGTCCTCCGTATCCGTCGATGGAACGACACCTATCTGTTTACTTATAAATCTGCCGGTCTAATGAGCCGGGAAGAGGTCGAGCTTCCTCTTACCGCAGAGGCTTATCAGCATCTGGTTCCCAAATGTGACGGAAATCTGATCAGCAAGACCCGTTATCAGATTCCGGAAGAACATGGCTATACGATTGAACTGGATCTTTTTCACGGTGCCTTTGACGGACTGGCTCTGGCCGAGGTCGAGTTTCCATCTGAGGACGCTGCCCATGCCTATCTGCCTCCGGACTGGTTTACCTGCGAGGTAACTCTGGAGCCGGCATTCCACAACAGTCAGATGTCCAACGATCAGCCGGAACATATTTTAAGCCTCGCAAAGCAGCTGCTTCACAAGGCTTAATCTTCTGAAAATATTTTTTAATTCTTATTGAAAGAACCGACGATTCTGATCCTGATCCGAATCTCCTGTCCGAGGTATGAGCATAGAACTCATGCCTCTTGTCATATAATTGCAGGTAATAAAGATCCCGATAATACTTCCCACATAATAAAGCAGAGAAATCCCCACAACCTCGAGCACTGCCTCTAACAGGATCTCCACAGATTTCGCATATAAAGCAATTACATAGATCTGCCCAAACTTCAGATTCAGCTTCAGTGCCCGGTTCATCAGATACCCAAACAATGCAAAGAACAATGCACTGATCAGATAGGCAATGATATTTCCGATAAAGCTGAAAATTCCGTAGAATATCAGATAGATCGGTGCTGCCCGGTATACCACATCATTATTGATCGTGATTCCGTTCATCAGTGACAGATCATAGGTCATGGTAGATATATTATTGACTGCATTGGTCCGGCTGATCATATAAACGATATTCATTCCGTCCCCCATCTCAGCCGCCTTGCTCTGTGCCTCCTCTACCGTATAGGCATCTGCGGAGGTATCAATTATGATCCGGACACCATTCCGTTCAATATCTACCGGAGTATCTACCTGAAGCTCTCCATTCTCGAATGAAAAGCTCGGAATTCCATTATAGATCAGGTTCTTAAGTCCACCGACACTCTGAAGATATGCCGCACACGGAATCACAAACCGGATTACCGTGATCAGGACCAGCAGGATCAGAAAATAGCATATATGCTTTCCAACCGACTGCTGAAATAACGATTTATACCATAACGGCTTACTGAGTGCGATTCGAATCTGCTCAATGAATTTTAATTTACTTTTCTGAAAGCTTCTGTTTTCTTCCATATGTCATTCCGTCCTTTCAACGTTTATCTTCTTTTTCGGAAACCGGACCGTTACGATCGTCCCTTTTCCGGTCCGGCTGACCACCTCAAGAACCGCACCGGTCCTGTCTGCCAGTCGTTCGCGGATCCGTTTCATACTGGTCGGCGTTTCCTTCCGATACAGCATATCCGGATCAAATCCGATTCCTTCATCTACAATCTGAACTGCATAGGAATCCCGCCGCTCATAGCTGCGCACAATCACCTTGCCCTGATTCTCATTTTTCCCGATTCCATGCTTTACCGCATTTTCAACAATTGCCTCCAGACTTCTGGACGGCACCTGAAAATCATGGAATTTATCCTCGATCTCCGTCTCCAATCCCGGCATGCGGAGCTGCTGTATCTCCAGATAGGTCTTAATATGTCCTAATTCCTCCTCAAACGGGATCAAAGTATCCTCCCGGATTGAATTAAGATTATAACGAAGATAGGCAGAAAAAGCAAATATTAATTTTGCTGCCTGTCCGGATCCTTTCTTAACCAGTGCCAGAATCAGATTCAGCGTTGAAAACAGAAAGTTCGGATTCATCATGGCAACTGCCTCTGCCCGCTGACTCTGATATTCGCCTTCTATCTGATTTACCTTCTGCTTCACATTCCGAATATAAGTCTCAATGACAGCCGCCAATAACAGGAAGCAGTATAGCATCACGCTGATCTGCCAGAAGGTTCCCTCAATCTGATACAAATGATTCGGCCGTACAAAAAGCTGAATCAGTCCCGCTATACACAGAAGCAGATTGCTGATTGCCAATCCCCGAAGCTCGGTCTTCTGATACTTCAGCCACCCAAAAATCATACAGACCGTATATAAAACAAAGCCGATTCCGCATATCACATTGACCGCCTCATAGGTCACTGCAAACTCCAGCAGTCCGAGCACCTGCAGCACCGTCAGAATCACATAGCCCACACTGGCGGTCAGGATTCCCACATCCACCAGCTGCAACAGTCTTCTTGTCTGCATATAGCTCCGTATAAGCAACAGCCATACCACCGGCAGCAACAGCCGCATCAGCATATGCACCAGCCAGAACATATAATTCATTCCCATATAGGATGCAAGCAACGGATTTCCGGACAGATTCCAGAGTGCCACGGTCACTGCAAAGATTCCATAATACAAAAACTGTGGATTGTCCTTTAACTGTCTGCGCATGCTTAACGCCACAACACCCAATCCTATACATACCAGAACCAGCACAAGGGACAGGATCACTCCCCAGCCATTCTCTCTCCACTGCAGATAACGCAACGCATCCCGGCTGCCGGCATATACCTGATCATACACTCCGGAATACCGGGCGTAATCCGATACCTGTGTGATCGTAAGCAGTTGTCCGGCGTACTCTGCATCAATCGGAACCAGATTCCATTTCGGCACTGCCGCATGTACAAACGGCCGTCTCTCATCTACTCCATACTGATAAATCACTTTTTCGCCGATTTTTATCTGTACCTCATTATATACAGAACGGAATGCAATCGCATAATCATTGCCCAGCTGTTCCGGAAGATAATGTGAAAGACTGACCGCCTCTCCCTTCTGAAACTCCAGATGACACGGAAGATCCGTTGCTGTATCATAATCCGCACTGCTTTCCACGATCCATGCATCATTCATAGTCTCCACATCATATCCGGTTGCTTTCTCATCACGTCCCTGATATAGCACACCTGTAATGATACAAAGCAACAGCATGGTTCCTGCCATAATTGCCAGTATCATATTCAATTGTGATCTGCTCATATTTTTCATATGCCTTATGTTCCCCTATATTAATCCGAAATGCTGCATCGCATATTCCAGTCCATCCTCATAAATACTTTTTGTAATAAATTCTACTGCATCACATACCACCTGTGCGCTTCCTCCCATTGCAACACTGTGTGCCGCATAATTTAACATCGGAAGATCGTTGGTACTGTCGCCGAATGCATAGCTTCTTTCATGCGAAATTCCAAAATAATCCAGTAAAAACTTCATTCCGCTCGCCTTACTGAAGCCTGCAGGAACAATCTCGCACATCTGATAGTCATCGTTACTGCCGCGATCAATAAACTCATATCTGCCCTGTATATAGCTTAAGAATTCCGATATATCCTGCCCTGCCGGGATCCAGCCGGTCAGCTTGTCGAAATGAAACTCCGGAGCATTCACATCTACCACAACTCTGCCGTCCTCCGTAAAGTACCGGATCAGGCCCTCCATCATCGGATTATCTGTCGCGCCCTGATGATCGAATCCATTCATATCGGCTGCCTCATACAAGGCCTGAATCCCACACCTCTGTATCACCCGGACAGTCTCTCTGCACTGTTCTGCCGGAATCCGGTGTCGAAGCAGCTCCTCCCCGTGATAATAGATATTGGTACCGCAACCGCATACGAACCCATCAAATCCAAGGTTCCGGATCATCGGCTCCACATTTAAAAATACCCGGCCGGTATTTACAAATACCAGATGTCCTTTCTCCTTTGCGGCAGCCAGTACCCGTCTGGTACTCTCCGGAATCTGACGTTTTCCATCATCAGTCAATATCGTTCCGTCTATATCAAAAAACAGTATTCCTCGTTCCATCTATGACTCCTTTGTAAATTACAGTGCAATTAGTATAGCACTGTTTACTACAAAAAAACAACCCGAAGCCACCAATCCTTCGGGTTGTTCACACATCTTTTATTTTTTGTACATAAAAATCTTATTCATTCCGGATTGCTGCCAGCGGGCTCAGCTTTGTCGCACGCTGTGCCGGGAAGAATCCGGCTATCATACCGATCAACGTTGAGAAAGCGATTGCCACAAGCACCAGCCAGAACGGGATCACCGATATATTCTGTCCTTCATAACCCACCAATGCAGGCAGGAACAGATTACATATAAAGGATAGAATGTAACTGATGATCAAGCCGATCACGCCACCGATAAATCCGATAAAGGCTGCCTCGGTCAGGAACATCATACGGATATTTCCTAGACTGCATCCAAGCACCTTCATAACACCAATCTCTTTGGTTCTCTCGTAAATAGACATTGTCATGGTGTTTGCAATACCAATCGCTGCAACCAGCAAAGAAATCGCACCGATACCACCAAGCACTGCCTCGATGATCAGCATCTGCTGCTGTGCCTGCTTGATCCATTCGCTCTCACTGTAGCACTCATATCCCATATCACTGATCTGACTCTTTACATCTTCTACATTTTCAATATCATCGACCGAAACGATCACCTGATCATAGCAGAAATATTTATATGGATTCCCACTCTTATCTGTCGGCTGTCCCGGAATTGCCTGTCCACGATAGTTCTCCTTCAGATACTTCTTCAGGGAATCAATATCTGTATACACATTGTAGGAATACGAATTATAGGAATCCGTTCCTCCTTCTACCATACCCACGATTGGAAATATATTCTTTCTAGCCGGCTGCTCTACGGAATTTCCTTCCGAGTCTGTCGTCCAGGTCGAGTCAAACTGCGTAAATACGGTCTTATTCATCATATCGACCACAGGCTCCGCACTGGCATCAAACGTATAGCTGCCATTCGACATATCAGCCGGATTATAGAAATTCGATGGTACACTGTTACCAACCAAAAGCTCGAGCTTATTACTGTTCGCTGTCGGGATTCTGCCGCCCTCAGCCAACGGAATCTGTGCCATATATTCCTGAGTCACACCGTAAATCTGGATCCAGCTCTGATACTTACCCTGTGTCATGTTGGCAGACACCGACAACATTGGTGAAACCCTCTTTACATGATCCAGCTGCTCAAATTCCTTCACTTTATCATCCGTCAGCTGCTGCTGTTGGCCATTACTTCCGGATCCCCAGCTATTTACCTGTATATCTGTCATACTTCCCTCAGACTGGATCTGTCCAAGCATTGCACTCTGCAGACCAATACCAAGCGACAGCATAACCACGATGGATGCAGTTCCTACCACAACACCCAGTACAGTTAAGATCGTCCGTACCTTCCGTTTCCATAGATTTGCTGCACTCATCGAAATGATGTCAGAAAATCTCATTCTTTGTTCTCCTTATCTGCATCTGATAACAAATCTTCGTCTATCGCATCTTCTAATTCTTCTGCTTCCTTCGCTGCCTTACGCTTCTTGTTCTTGGATACTACGATTACAATTACAACCACGATCACTGCAATTGCTACTAAAATACCAATTGCTATCAGGATAACAGACGGTCCGCTCTTTGTCGGTTCCTGATCCATACTACTATCATCGAAATCACCCGGATCATAGGAAGCCTCCGTTACCATAACGGTAACTTCCTCTTCATATGTACACTCTTCTCCGGCAGAATCTTCATAAGTGATAACCAGCTTTACTTTTCCATCATCCTGAGTAGATTCTACTCCGGTCACCGTTACATCTGCATAGCCGGTAGCACCTGCTGCAATATTTCCTACAAAAGTCTCTTCACATTCAATCGTCTTTCCTTCAATCTTAGCCTGAACATTACTTAAAGTACTCTTGCCAAGATTGTTGATGTTGAAGCTTACACTGCCCTGATCATCAACTGCGATCGTATCCGGGGATACTGTCACTTCTGTAATCTTAATTCTTGCTTCCTGATAGACCGGAATTGAGATATTCTCCGTTGATTCATACGCTGTTGCCGCACTGTCCTCATAATTGCAGGTCAATGTCAGGACATATGGCTTAGGATCCAGACTGGATAATGCAGACATCTCCATTACAATATCTGTTGTCTGACCTGCTCCCAGGCTTGCAATAAAATCCGTACTGGAGCCGGACGTCGGAAGAAATTCTCCATTTGCCGCAGCCAGACTGACCTTCATATTGGAAACCGCAGTCCGGTTGGACGTATTCTTCAGATGCAGCGTCAGCTTAAAATTCTGTCCGGCCAATACCTTACCCGGATCTGTTTCAAATCCGGTTACGATCACACGCGGAGTAGAGACTGCCGGTGCTTCGGTTGCCGGTGCTTCGGTTGCCTCGGTCGGTGCCGGTGCTCCCTCAAACTTCACATTCACTGTCTTTACAACTGTTTTCTTTTCTTTGTCTTTTACATACTCAATTGCAAATTCTACCGGCTGGTAGCCGCTTGCTACATCACTTCTTACAATAAAGTTATAATTAGCCGCCAGTTCCTTGGTCGTCTCGTTTCCTTCCACTACCATATAAGCGGCATCATTTGTCTCAAATGGGAATGAAGACGAAATCACCGGTGAAATACTGGTGATATAACCATTACCCTTCACTCTGGCTACAAAGCCGATCGTAGAGCCTTCGCCGTATTTTGCTCCCGGCGCATTTACACCTGTTAATAAAATATCGGTATCATTGCCCTGCTGTGCACCTGTATCTTCTGTACTCGCTTCTGTAGAAGCATCCGGCTGCTTCGCAGATACCGGCATTACCAGTGAACTACCGATCAGCAATGCACTTAATGCCAGAACTCCCAGCTTCTTACCAAGGCTTCTCCCCAATGTCTGATTCCATTTTCTCATTTTCGCTATACCTCCTTGCCGGCAGCTTCTTCTGCAGCGGTCTTCCATTTTTCTGTATTGTCTTCAATCTCGATAATCTTTCCGTCTCGGATATGTATAATCCGGTCCGCATAGGATGCCAGTTGATTATCATGCGTTACCATAACCAGTGTCTTATGATGCTTGTTCACAACGTTTCGCATCAGGTTCATCATCTCTGCCGATGTCACCGAATCCAGGTTACCGGTCGGTTCATCCGCAAACACAATATCCGGATCCAGCACTAAGGCCCTCGCCATACCGACTCTCTGCTGCTGCCCGCCTGACATCTGATTCGGACGATGTGTCTTATGATTCTCCAACCCTACCAGCTTGATCATGCGTTCTGCTTTCTTCATACGCTCTGCTTTCGGAACTCCCCTAAAGGACAGTGGCAGGGCAACATTCTCGATTGCATTCATCGTCCCCATCAGATTAAATGACTGGAAAATAAATCCTACATGTTCTCTTCGGAAAGCAACCAGTTCACTTTCTGTCATTTTCTCAATATGTTGTCCACGGATTGCAATCTGTCCCTTTGTCGGATGCTCCAGTCCTGCCAGCATATTCAGCAGGGTCGATTTACCGGAACCGGATGTGCCGACAATCGCACAGAACTCACCTTCATAGACTTTAAAGGAGACACCGTTTAAGGCTCGTACTTTCGTTGTGCCGACTTTATAGATCTTATAGAGGTCTTCGACTTCCACAACTACCTTTTTCTCGTCCAACGCTCTACCTCCTGTTATTTTATTTCTTTATGTGGTAGTATAACATACTCTTCCACCACAAAATATAGTAGAATTCGTTCAAATTTCTTAAATAATTCTTACAGCCATTTCTGATATGGAGATGGCCCGTCCAGAAATACGATTCCGATAATGCCGGTACCGGTATGTGCCCCGATCGCACAACCTACATAGTTCTCCATAAACTGTCCGGCACCATAGGCTTCAGTCAGCATTACCTCTACCCGTTTCATCGTTTCATAATCATCTCCATGACAGACACCAATCAGCTGCTCGCCCGGATTCTTGCACCATTCTCCGACCAGCTCTACCATCCGCTTTAATGACTTATTTCGACCGCGTACCTTCTCGATTGCCTTCAAGGAACCGTTCTCATCCATATGAATGATCGGCTTGATATCCAGAACTCCTCCGACTACCATACTGGTCCGGCTGAGTCTTCCGCCCTGGAACAGATATTCCAGCGTCTCCACAGTAATCACATGGCAGATATGCTCCCGGTGGTATTCCAATGCCTCAATTACAGTCTCCTTATCTGCACCATTCTTCTGCATCAGCAGAGCATAATATACCAGCATGGCAAACCCGAGTGATGCGCACTTGGAATCTACGATTGTAATATCCCAGGCCGGAAACTCTTCCAGCAATTCCTCCTTCGCCAATCTGGCTGCATTAAATGTACCGGCCAGTCCGGTGGAAAAGCATACATATATTACGGTCTCTCCGCGTTCTGCATATGGTCTGAAATGCTCCTTGAACATATACGTATTGATATGATAAGTGGAAATTGTCCGTTTTTCTCTCTGATAGGCGTAGAAATCTTTTGGAAATATTGTTTCCCCATCAAAATAATCCTTGCCGTCAATTACGACCGGTGTCGGAATCACATGCAGATGATACTGGTCAATGATCTCCTTGGGCATATCTGCTGCCGAGTCTGTGATAATTGTATAGTTCGTTGTACCCATGAATTGTTTCCTTCCTGTCCTTATGTCTTTACAAATCCTGTTTATTCTGATATTCCCGCTTCCAGATCCTTTATCCAGACTGCCACACTTGCATCACTTGGCATTCTCCAGTCTCCGCGCGGTGATAATGCTACCGTTCCTACCTTTGGTCCATCCGGAATACAGGAGCGCTTAAACTGCTGGCTGAAGAATCTCCAGTAAAACTTTTTCAGCCATTTTAAGATAATCTCCGGCTCATAAGCCCCGGCAAATGCCTGCACGGCGATCCGATAGATCTTCGACGGTGCGTATCCAAATCGCATCATATAATATAAGAAAAAGTCATGCAGCTCATATGGTCCCACCACATCCTCTGTCTTCTGTGCAATCTCGCCATGATCCGGTGGCAGAAGCTCCGGACTGACCGGCGTATCCAATACATCCTCCAGAACCAGCTTTAATTCTTCTGATTCACCGGTATCCGCCACATAGCGGACCAGATGTCGCACCAGTGTCTTCGGAATCGATACGTTAACTGCATACATCGACATATGGTCCCCGTTATAGGTTGCCCAGCCCAGTGCCAGTTCAGACAGATCACCGGTACCAATCACAAGACCGTTACTCTGGTTCGCCAGATCCATCAGAATCTGTGTCCGTTCTCTGGCCTGACTGTTCTCGTAAGTAACATCCTGCACAGATTTATCATGTTCAATATCCTTAAAATGCTGCTCCACTGCCGGTACGATACTGACTTCTTTTAACTGCACACCCAACCGCTCTGCCATCTGCAGTGCGTTCTGATAAGTCCGGTCCGTAGTACCATAACCCGGCATTGTCACGCCGAGGATCTTATCCCTTGCAATGCCTGCCAGGTCAAATGCCCGGACCGTTACCAGCAATGCCAGTGTAGAATCCAGCCCACCGGACAATCCGATCACCGCACTCTGACAGCCGGTATGAAGCAGCCGCTTCTTAAGTCCCATTGCCTGCAGCATAAAAATCTCCTCACACCGCTCTGTTCTCCGGACTGTATCGGACGGAATAAACGGAGTCCTTGCAAACTGCCTGGTCAGCGGTATCTCCCGCTCGGTCAGATCAAAGTTCACCACCTGATAGTCCTGCTTTGACCGCACCTCATAGGTATTCATTCTGCGTCGTTCCTCCGACAGCTTCTTTATATCAATCTCCGTTATTACCATCTCATTTTCAAAGCGTTTACTCTCTGCCAGAATGGTTCCGTTTTCACTGATCATATTATGGGCACTGAACACAACATCCGTTGTGGACTCTCCCTCACCGGCATCCGCATAGATATAGGCACTGACCGTTCTTGCCGCATGTGAGCTTACCAGCTGTCTGCGGTATCCTTCCTTAGCAGTCACTTCTACACTTGCAGACGGATTGCAGATGACGGTTGCCCCTGCCATTGCATGTTCTACAGACGGCGGATTCGGCACCCACAGGTCCTCACACAGCTCACAGCCGATCACCAGCTCCGGCATCTGATTGCAACGGAATAATAAATGTGTTCCAAACGGCACCTGCTGTCCGGCAAGACTGATCATCCGGACTGCTTCACTTCCTGCGGTAAAATGTCTCACCTCATAAAACTCCGAATAATTCGGCATGTGTACCTTCGGAATGCATCCAAGGATCTTACCCTTACCGAAAAATACCGCTGCATTATACAGCTTACAGTCCACAGACACCGGCAGACCGACCATACAGTAAATCTCCTGCTCTGCCGTTTGATAAACCAGCTGTTTCAGTGCCTCCTGTGCTTCCCTTAGAAGAAGGTCCTGCAAAAATAAATCTCCGCAGGTATATCCGGTCAGGCATAACTCCGGAAGCACCAGAAGCTGTACTCCGGCGGCAGCTGCCTTCCGGATTTCCTGTAAGATCTGTTCCTGATTATAACCGCAATCCGCTACTTTTATATGTGGCGTTCCGGCTGCCACTTTTATAAATCCGTCCTTCACGTTTGTTCCTCGTTTCTGTATTATTAGAATCGTGTCATTTCCTATCTTATTTCTTAACACAATTACTATAATATTAATACAAAAAAGACGTATCTGCAACCAACAGATACGTCTGTATAACCCATTTTTTCTACATGTTATTCTATTTTTCCGAAATCACATGACTCATGTCATATAATCCCGCCGGTTTACCTGCCAGAAACTTCGCCGCTTCCACAGCACCCTTTGCAAAAACTGCCTTACTGTATGCCGTGTGCTTGATCTCGATCACCTCATCGGTTCCTGCAAAGATCACCTCATGCTCTCCAACGATCGTACCGCCACGGACAGCTGAGATTCCAAGCTCCTTCGCATCCCGCTTCTGTCTTCTCTGGCTCCGGTCATAGATGTACTCATACTGATGATCCATAACCTCATTCATGGAATCTGCCAGTGCGATCGCAGTTCCGGAAGGAGCATCCAGCTTCTGATTATGATGCTTCTCTACGATCTCCACATCATATCCCGCCGGTGCAAATACCTGCACCGCCTGCTGCAGAAGCTTCATGATCGTGTTGATTCCCAGTGACATGTTTGCTGATTTCAGTACCGCTACCTCCTTCGATACCTTCTCAACTCTCTGCAGCTGCTCTTCACTTAATCCGGTCGTACATAATACTACCGGCACCTTCTTTTCCTCTACATAATCCAGCAATCCATCCACTGCTTTCGCAGTTGAGAAATCAATGATCACATCTGCATCCACGTTGCAGTCTGCGATATTGGCAAATACCGGATACGAATTCTTTATACCATCATATACATCAATCCCGGCTACGATCTCAGCCTGTGCATCCTCCGCAATGATGCCGGTGATCACCTGCCCCATCTTACCGTTGCAGCCGTTCATAATTACTCGTACCATAGCTATCTATTCCTCCAATTATATCTGTATACTCCAGAGTAACCTGTGCTCCGCTGTGACTTGTGCTCCGCTGTGTCCGGTCATCTGATCACTGCTTATTTCAAAACACCGTACTCTGTCATAGCCTTCTTTAAGCGTTCTGCGTTCTGTGGCTCCATCTCTGACAACGGCATTCTCATATAACCGTCGCATAAACCAAGCAGCTCTACCGCCTTCTTAACCGGAATCGGATTGACCTCGCAGAACAGTGCATTACAAAGCTCGATTGCTTTTAACTGTAAGTCCAGCGCACCCTTTACATCTCCGTCCAGATACTTCTTAACCAATGTATGGGTATCGTTTGGAATAATGTTCGATGTTACGGAAATAACACCCTTGCCGCCTAAGGAAAGGATCGGCACGATCTGGTCATCATTACCGGAATACAGATCAATGCATCCGTTTGCCAGACTCATCAGCTTTGCAACCTGTGAAATATTGCCGCTTGCTTCCTTAATCGCTACAATGTTCTCCACATTCTTTGCCAGGGTTACGGCTGTCTCCGGCTGGATGTTGCATCCGGTACGGCTCGGTACATTATACATAATGATCGGCAGCTTTACGGAATTGGCAACTGCCGTATAATGTGCGATCAGGCCCTTCTGGGTTGCCTTATTATAATATGGAGTCACTACCAGCAATGCATCTGCTCCATACTTTTCTGCCTCGGTTGACAGATAGATGGCGGTCTCTGTACAGTTTGAACCGGTACCTGCAATGACCGGGATTCTGCCGTTTACAAACTCTACACACTTCTTAATGCACTCCAGATGCTCCTCATGTGTCAGAGTGGAAGATTCACCGGTTGTTCCACAGATAATAATGGCATCGGTGCCATTTGCGATCTGAAATTCCACCAGTTCCTTTAACTTCTCATAATTTACGCTTCCATCCTCATGGAATGGGGTTACCAGTGCTACACCTGCTCCTTCAAAAATTGACATATTTCTTCCTCCTAACCTTTCCTTTCAGGTTCTACTCCTATTCGAACTCTGTCTCCTGTGTCTCCCTGATTCTTTCGCTATATTCGAGAACTTTGACTCGTTGCTCGCGTACCATGGTGAATCCCACTCTGTGAGCCTCGGCTCGTTGCTCGCGCAAAAAATAAGGTCGGCATGGAGACCGACCTTGTTATGCTACGTAGTTGTTGTAGTAATCAAAGTAGCCCTCCATCTTGCGATGACAGTCATACAATTCTTCATTGCATGCCCAGAGTCTTATCTGTAAGGATAATAAGCTCTTCGGCAATCCTCCCTTTCTATCTTCTTCGCCCATGCCTTACCATGTCTGAGGATATACTCATGATTCTTGCGCCTCTACCTGAAATGATTGAATTATTATATTAACAAGCTAACTGTAACACCATATAAATACAGTGTCAACATCATTTTAAATATTTTATCAATTACTTAATCGTCTGTATCTGCGTGACAACATCTGCCATTTCCTGAATCTCATCCGGCAGGATTCTGCCCGTCAGTAAAATCTCAAGCTCACTGTCTTTCGCCAGCTCCAGAAGCTCCATAATCTGCGAAGCCTCCACGATTCCACTATCCACCAGACCAAGGCTTTCATCCAGAATCAGAATATCACATTCATTCGTCTGAATCACCTTTCTCGCATAATGAAATCCATTCATGATATTCGCCTTCTGCTCCTTCTGCTGTTCCGGTGTCAGTTCATCATAACACTTTCCAACGCGTTCAAAGCTCAAAAGCTTAATTTCCGGTTCCAGTCTGGACAACAGATTATAATCCTCTGTGTCACTCCCTTTCAGGAACTGCACAATAATGACTTCCTTCCCTGCTCCGGCCCGCTTTACCCCATAGCCGATCGCAGCGGATGTCTTGCCGATTCCCGAACCGCAAATGACCTGTATCTTGCTCATCTTTCTCCTCCGAAATCTATAACCAATCCGTTATGGATTCGTTCCCTCTCGCAGCATCATAAAAGTGATTCTATCATATAAACTCTAAAAAATCCACCTATTTATTCCAAGGCTGCCATTTTATTCCAGACATTCCATCTTGCTGACGGATACTTCATAAGCGGTTTTGCTGATCACACAGTCATTGCCGACCTTCTTCTGATACTCCCGGCTCTGGATCCGGCCCCAGATCGCTACATGCTCTCCGACTGCCAGTTTACCGGCAAATCTTGCATTCCGGCCCCAGCAGATGCACGGTATGTAATCGGATTTTCCATACGCCCGGTTCACTGCCAGCAGCACATCTGCGATCTCTCTGCCAAGCGGAGTCATACGATACACCGGCGGCTTACAGATATAACCATCCAGATAGATGTGATTCGGCTTGCTTATGTACTCGTCATCCTCTATAAACTCAATTTCTCTGACAAACAAGGATAAAATCAACCGGTTTCTGGTATCCTCATGCTTGTTATAAGACCGAAACTGTCCCTTGGCTTCCACTTTCCTCCCGATGCAATTCTCTTCCACATCCATGATACGATCCGATACCATCAGCGGAATCGTATCGTAGGTATCGCTTAATCTGCTTACCAGCACATCCACCATGTAGAATCCTTCTCCAAATACCTCATGGCTGAACGTAAAATCGGATACGATTTCTCCTGCCACTACCGCCTGATTGTTGCTTAATAATTTCTCTGTCATACTTTTCTCCTTCCTTTACATAACTTTCTCCCAAAGTTTTGCAAATCCACTCGTATTGTGTACTATAATAGTTATTCAAAATGGTAAAAATGTATACCCCTAACCGTGAGACAAATCTCGACCGGTTCTTCCTTTTTCTACACCTTCATAATCAAATGCCGGTATAAAGCTGTCCTTTGCTGTCCCCCCTTCCTGTATAAATGCCTGCTCTATTCCAAGCGAAACTGCGTAATCCAACAGTCTGTCGTATTCCCGCCCCGTCACTCGCCGTCCAAGCTTCGGATGTTCCTCCACCTGGGGTAGCGGGGTATACTGATTCATAATGCTGATGTATATCTGATTACCATATGTGTGATACACATATTCCAGTATCTCTTTGGCCTGTCTGACTGCCCCCGGTAACAACAAATGCCGGACAATGACGCCCCTTTGCATCATGCCCCGCGCATCAAATACCGGTGTACTCTGCTGCCTCACCATTTCCTGCAAAGCCGTCTTTGCCACGACCGGATAATCCGGTGCATGGGAATATTCGGCTGCCAGATCTGTATCCATGTATTTAAAATCGGTCAAATAGATATCGACAATTCCTTCTAATTTCTGCAGGGTCTCCACCTTCTCATAGCCGCTGCAATTATATACAACCGGAATCCGAAGTCCCCGGCTCCTTGCAAGCCGGACCGCCTGTATGATCTCCTCCGTATAATGTGTCGGCGTGACCAGATTAATATTCGCTGCCCCCTTCCCGGCAAGCTCCTGAAAAATCTCCGCCAGACGCTCCACGGTAATCTGCTTTCCTATGGTTGCATCTGCGATCCTTGCATTCTGACAATACATGCACCGCAGAGGGCACCCGGAAAAGAATACCGTTCCGGAACCGCTTTCCCCGGATATACACGGCTCTTCCCACATATGAAGTGCAGCTCTGGCAATATAAATTCCTGCATCCACACCGCATACACCGGTTCTTCCGGACTGCCGATCTACCCCACAGGCTCTGGGACACCGTCTACACTCTGTTAAATTGTCTGATTGTATAGAACTCGCTGTTTCTTCGCTCTGTATATTCGCTTCTTCGATTTTCATCTTACATCATCTGTTCGTTTCTGTATTTTAATCTTTTTACCGTTTATCTTTTATTGATTATCGTTTATCCTTAGCAGTAACCTTTATCGTTTACTTCCATGCCGGACATTCGCATTTGTCCTTTTCCATGTTTGTTGCTTTGTAGTTGCTCTATTGTTGTTTTATTTCTGCTCAATATATGCATCTCCGTCCGGGTAAAGCTCATAGCCTCCGTTATCATTACCTGCATTCGGTACAAGCTTCACCTTCTGCACCTTGCCGGTGTCTGTATCATATGTAATGCACCAGTAATACTCCTTATAGGCCTTTGATTTCGGTATCTGATCAAATTCCGCAAATGCATAATCCACCAAGCTGGCCGGAGGATTACTTAAGGTTGAATCATATCGAACATAATCCGTACCGGTCCCATAATTGATCGCACCCTTCTGCTTCTCTGCCATTTCCACCGTTCCACGCAGATAGCTCTGTGCAATCTCCCCGGCGGTATCAACATCCGTAGTCCGCTTCGCCTTCTTTACATATTTCATTAATGACGGTGCCAGTGCTGCCGCCAGAATCGCCATAATTGCAATCACGATAATGATCTCTACCATAGAAAATCCACTGTTTCTGTTGTGTCTGATTTTTCTCATATCTGATCCACCTCTCTGCCATTGCTGCATTTCTTGTATGCACTTTTCTCTTTATGCACATTCCTACTTATATATGTCTGATTATGCAC
>CABQJA010000012.1 GCA_902464345.1 uncultured Clostridium sp. | reverse complement strand
AATAAGTACAGAGCTTATCCGGATCGATCCCGACTGCCTCGATCATATCATCCAGACGATGGAATCTGAGTGATGTGAATTTCAGCTTTTCACAGATCTTTTCTACCATTCTCTCATATTTTTCAGAATTATAATCTGCATATTCCCGAAGGGTATCCTCCGACACCTCTCCACCTTCCAACTCCCGAATAACTACTCGGGTGATCAGCTCCATTTCTGATTTCGAGCGGGAGAAATTCAGATATTTACATCCGAAGATCAACGGCGGGCATGCCGGACGGATGTGAACTTCCTTTGCCCCGCTTTCATATAAGAATTCTGTCGTCTCACGAAGCTGTGTTCCTCTGACGATCGAATCATCGATCAGAAGAAGCTTCTTACCCTTGATCAGCTGTTCTACCGGTATCAGCTTCATCTTTGCGATCAGATCACGCTTACTCTGCATTGTCGGCATAAAAGAACGAGGCCAGGTCGGTGTATATTTGATGAACGGCCTTGAAAACGGTATTCCCGACTCGTTGGCATAACCGATCGCATGTGCCGTTCCGGAGTCCGGAACACCGGCCACAATATCCGGCTTTACATGATCCCGTCTGGCAAGCAACTTACCACAACGGTAGCGCATCTCTTCTACACTGACTCCCTCATAGGAAGAAGAAGGATAACCATAGTAGATCCAGAGGAAAGTACAGATTTTCATATCTTTACCCGGTGCAACCAGTGTTTTCACACTATCCGCAGTCATAACCACCACTTCTCCAGGTCCCAGTTCCTTCACTGCGGTATATCCCAGATTCAGATATGCAAAGCTCTCAAAGGAAGCACAGTAGGCATCCTTTTTCTTACCAATGACAATCGGTGTTCTTCCGTATTTATCGCGGGCACAATAAACTCCCTTCGGAGTCAGAATCAGCATAGACATAGAGCCTTCTATGATCTCCTGTGCATACCGGATACCATCTATAAAATTTTCCTTCTGATTAATGATTGCAGCAACCAGCTCCGTGGAATTGATCTCACCATTTGACATTTCGAAAAAATGTGTATTATTCTTTAAAATCATCTGTATGATCTCTTCTGAATTATTGATCTTTCCGACAGTTGTAATAGCAAAGGATCCATGATGGGAACGCACCAGGATCGGCTGTGCTTCATAATCCGAAATACATCCGATTCCATAATGACCTTTCATGGAATTTGCTTCTTTTTCAAACTTTGTCCGAAAAGGAGCATTCTCGATTTTATGAATGGATTTTTCAAATCCCTGTTCTCCATAGACTGCCATTCCTGCCCGTCTGGTTCCAAGATGCGAATGATAGTCTGTCCCAAAAAACAGATCAAACACGCAATCATCCTTAGCTGCAACTCCAAAAAATCCACCCATTGTAGTGAAACCTCCTTAAAAACCTCTTTTATCACTTCATTTATCTTCAGGTAATTCCTTACCTTGAATTCGTAGAAAACGCAACGATCAGAAGCTCAACGCCGACAATATCCTGATACAGTCCCCGCTTGATCCCGGCATCCGTACTCTGACAGGATTCCAGCATCTGTAACAGCTGTGTATAGGAAAAATGTCCGACCTGACTCTTGTATTTTCCGACTGTAAAGGGAGGAATCCCTGCTTTCCCTGCAATGGATGAATTATCCATGCCCAGTCGAACCATTTCTGATACCTGCAATAAAATATTGATCTGTCTGGTCAGCAAATACAGAATCCGCATTGCCGGCTCCCGCACCTCCAGTAGATCATGATACAGCTTTAAAGCCTTCTCCCGGTTCTGATTTCCGATGGCATCCAGCATATCAAAAATCTGGCTTTCTGCCTGTGCACTTCCAACCTCCTGCACATCCTCCTGTGTAATCACATCCCGGTCTATCGCATAGGAAAACAGCTTCTCAAGCTCCATCTGAAGCAGATTCATACTGCTCCCGGCCTGTTCCAGCAGCAGATTTGCCGCACTCTCCGTAATCTGCTTTCCCTCCTGCCTGCACTGAATCGTGATCCAGGATAACAGCTCCTTATCCTTAGGAAGCTTCATCTCTGCGGCATAGCCGAGATCCTTTACGGTTTTATATAACCTTCCCCGCTTATCGACTTCCTGTTCCACAAAGATCAGATACGTAGTGTCCGGAAATGTCTTCAGGCGATCTTCAAATCCGTCGGAACCATTCTTAAACCAACCGCTGTTCTCGATCACGATCACTCTCCGGTCCGCAAAGAACGGAAGCGTCTCTGCCAGTTCTGCCACCTCCGGCATGGAAATGCTTTTCCCCGAAAATCGGGTCACATTCATCCCATCATCCTCCGGACATAATGCCTTCTGCAGACGATCCCGGTACTGATGGCACAGGTACATTTCCTCTCCGTAAAGAAGATATACGTTCTTAAATTGCTGCTTCTTAATATCTTCATTCAACACTTTCATCTGTAATGAATCCCTTACCTTCTGCCTGTCCGGCCGTTTCAGCATATAACATGAAAATTATACTACACTTTTCACAAAATATACAGTCTAAATTATCTGTTTTGGTTTTTCAGATATGTATCAATCTCAATTCTATGCCTGCTATCCATCTCCAGCATAATCGCTCCCTGCTCATCCGTTCTGAATATCCGGACCGATTCCTTCCGGAACCGCTCCAGCGTTTCCTCATGCGGATGTCCGTAGGAATTATTTCGCCCACAGGAAATAAAAGCATATTGCGGACAAACCTTCCGTAGAAATTCCTCAGAGGATGCTCCGGAGGATCCATGATGGCCGACCTTCAATCCATCATACCGTCCCAGCTGTGATTCCGCCTCCAGTGCCTGCTCTCCCTTCAGCTCCAGATCTCCCGTAAAAAGCATCCGAAACCCTTCTGTCGAAAGCTCCAGGACCATGGAATTATTATTGGCATCCGGATATAAAAACTCCTGCGCCGGATACAGACATCGGATCGTTACGGTTCCGCTTTTCAGCCCGGCTCCTGCCTGTAAATACATAACGGATATCCCTGCTTTCTTTGCCGTCTCTGCCAGCTCCGGATAGCCGGAATCCGCACAATTCCTGCCTGCTTCCGGTAATACCAGACAGCCGATTTCCATCTCCCCGGTCTCCATCATTTCGATCAGCTCATAAACTCCGTTCACATGATCACTGTCCATATGACTTACAAATATATAATCCAGCCTTCCGAATCCATAGTATTTCACGGCCGGTTTGATCACATAGGTTCCGACAGAGGAACGACTGCTGCTTCCACCGTCGATCAGGATCATCTGATGCTCCGGTGTTTCTATCAGAGTGCCATCGCCTTGTCCGACATCCAGCATGGTAATGCGGAACCGCTCCGGTCTCCCGGTCAGGATCATTCCGGTTAACAGAAGTCCCAGTATCACTGCCGGTCTGGGTTTTCCATATTTCAGGAGAAAATATATTCCGGCCAATATTCCATAATAACCGACTATCATCCAGACAGAAAGATTACCCGCATGCCATACAGATCCCGGAAATGTCTGTATCCGGCGGCACAGGAATGAGAAGCTCCTCAGAATCCCTTCACAGCCGACGGCCAATATTCCCGCTCCCCCATAGAACCAGGGAGCCAGAAACAGGCACCCAATTCCAAGCAGGATCACCGGCGTCATCATCGGGATCACATAAAAATTCAGTACTATTCCGTAGACCGGATATTCATAGTAGAAAAAGATCACGATTGGCCCGGTGATCATCTGGATAATGATTCCGGTCATGACTGTATCCGGCACTTTTCGGATGATCCCTGCTATTCTCTGTTGCCCCTTTATCCACAGTTTTCCTGTTGTCTTTTTCTCTGTTACCTTTTTTCCTTCCCTGATCCGATAAATAACCGCCGGATCGTTTTTCTTTAACAGCTCCTTCCATGCCGGGATCACCAGCCCCAATGCCAGCACGGCTCCAAACGATAATAAGAATCCCGCATCAAACAACCGATACGGATATTCCACCAATTGTAATACTGCCGCAATTCCGATTGCCGTCAGCATATCATAGGTTCTTCCGATCATATCACCGATCATTGCCAGTATCAGCATTGTAATTGCCCGGATGGCAGACCCGCTCTGCCCGGTCATCCATCCGTATGCCAGAAGCAGAACGATCACAGGTGTCCCTGCCGCTCCGTATGGCAGTCCCAGCTTTCGCAGCAGCTGATAAAGCATACTGCCGAGAATGGACACATGCAGTCCCGAAATAGCCAGAATATGCGCAATTCCGTTCCGCTGATACAGCTGCTTTATTTCAGGATCCAGATTTCCGGAATCTCCAAGCAGCATTGCATTCATCACAGAGGCATAGTCCTCCGACATATGCTCCCGAAATGCTGCCTGTGCCCGCGCCCGGAGTGCCCATAGCCACTGTTTTCCGCTATGGACCTCATCCTCCAGAACCGTAACCGTATCTGTATAGCCCAGAAACTCTATCCCCCTTGCCAGATAATACTGCCGACTGTTAAACTCCCCCGGATTCGTCGGAACCGGTAATCGTTTTAATGTCAGCTCACAGGTAATGCAATTTCCGATTTTTATATCCCCTTCCTTACTGTATACGCGGATTCTACAGGGATTCCGGTATTGAAACCGTTCATTCCGGATCTGCCTCGTCCGGAGCACCAGAACCCACTTTCCCTTCTGAAGCTCTGCACGCTCCACCGTCCCTTCCGCCTCACATAGAATTTCCTCCTGCCCGCTCTCTGCATAGCAGGCATCCAGATAATCCTGTAGCGGCGACAGCATACGGCATCGCATTCCGTTCAGGCCGCCAAGCACCAGACAGCATATGATCGGTAACAGTAAAACAGGCATGGTTCCGGATTGGTTTCTTCTGATGCACCAGATTATAAACGCAATCGGAATCATGCCAAGCCCCCAGGCAATCGTTCCCTTACTTATGATAATTTGACCAATTATAAACATCAGGACTCCGCATAGCAGCGGACGTTTCAGCAAATAATTATTCCTCCTCCGTTGTTTCCTTTTTTACAATCTCATCCTGCTTTTCAAACATTCCGTCAAACGGAATCGTTTCTCTGTAAAATTCCTGTTTTTCTCCGTTGATCAGGAACTGTACCTTATTGATCGTCGGCAGCTCACAAAGCGAATTTACAACCGAATAGATCGTAACCGTATCCATACAATTATCCAGAGTATTATTAAACTCGCTGGACAGATCCACATAGCAGACACCATCCTTGATCGATATCTTTTTCAGCGTTGTTCCGTCCGGAATCGTCTTATAATATCCATCCCGCATCGGCCCCGCAATCAAAGATTCTATCACCAGCTGCTCCAGCGATACATCTGTCGTGATTTCTACCGACTTATCGTATTCCAGAAGCATATTCCCGGATTCATCCGCAAAATACAATGTGATGATACCCTTCTGAAGATAGCCGCCTTCTTTTTCATTATCAACAAATGATATATCATTATAATATTCAACTGCAGCTCCGCCCTCCAGCATTTTGGTGGAATCATAAATCGTAAACACCACCTGATCCACCTCCGCCAGCTGACATAACGTCTGCGTGATCGCTGCCTTACTCAGAACCACCAGATATGCATCCGACTGTTCATTCGTAATATTAACGGTGATCTGCACCTGTCTATCCTTTACCTTAACATCCATCATCTTCATGGATGAAGCGATCACATTTGACCGTTGCTGGTTCGTTGTACTTGCGGTATTTATGCCGTTGGTGCTGCTAAACATCTGATCCAGAATATCCTTTACCTGCGTTTCGGTTGTATCATCCGGATTCAGTGCATAGACCTCTGTCCCGAAATCACAGGTATCACCGTTTATATAATAGATCCGAATACTTCCCTCCGGAAGCTCTGTTGTCGCTGTAGAAGCAGCTCCATCTGTATCACAGCCTGTCAGAGTCAGACATAAAATCGCTATGACCATATAAACAATCCACTTTTTCATTCTGCCTGCCTCCTGTTAACTGATATAGGTCAGCGGGATACGGACGGTAAATGTCGTTCCTTCTCCCGGCTTACTGTACAGATTGATCGCACCCTTATGCATCAGGATCGCATTCCTTGTGATCGCAAGTCCGAGACCCGTACCTCCGGTCTCTCTCGACCGTGCCTTATCTACCCGGTAAAACCGTTCAAATACCTGATCCTGACAATCCTCCGGAATACCGACTCCGGAATCCGCCACCTTGACATAGAAAAACTTATGATCCGCATCCAGGGTAACACGTACCCAGCCATCATCCACATTATATTTCACTGCATTTTCAATCAGATTCGTAAAGGCAAGTGAGATCTTTACCTCATCGATTTCGGCCAGCACTTCCCGCATACTTTCAAATACGATCTCAATGTTCCGTTTTTCTGCGATCGGTCGGATCCGTTTCAGCAGTAACTCCAGCAGCTCATTAATATTCACGGTTTCTATATTCAGATCCGAAGACTGCTTATCCAGTCTGACTAATGTCAGCAGATCATTGATGATCTTATTCTCCCGGTCGATCTCATCCGCAATATCCGTCATAAACTCCCGGTACATCTCTGCCGGAACATCCTCCTGCATCAGCAGGGAATCGGCCAGCACCTTCATGGATGTGATCGGTGTTTTTAGCTCATGGGAGACATTCGACACGAACTCCTGTCTGGAGCTCTCCAGCATCTGGATCTTCCGCAGAATCTGGTTAAAGGTCTCCTTCAGATCCGTGATTTCCGTACCGCCCTCCAGCTCTATCTGTTCATCCAAATGCCCCTCCGATACACGAACCAGCTGCCGGTTCAGCTTCTTCAGCGGTCTTGGCAGCAGATATGCCAGAAGCAGTGAGATTAACAGAGCAACAAAAATAAACAGTGCATACAACACTCTGCCCTGAACTGCCATGTAGGAATCCGTTTCCGTCAGATCCCGAATAGAAACCATACATATGATCACGCCCAGTGCCTGCTTGGTGGCGTTCTGTGAAGAATCCCCGCTCTTTGCCGTCACTGTACTGTTTTCGATCGTTGTGGTCACTGCCGAGGAATCAAGAATCGGCACCATGATCTCCGCATACTGATTGCCTTCTTTGATTTCACAGTTACTGGAGGATTTCCCCAGCATGATATTATGAACATCGTTTGAGATCATATACTTATTCTGCTCAATGGTATATGTATCCTTTATGATCTTATAATCGGAATTCACTACAATCAGCCGGCCTTCCAGTACATTCGCCAGCTGATCTATCTCGATATCCAGATTATTGGTGTTACTGTTGATATTAAATTCATTCAACTGAATCTGACTGGCCAGAATATTGCATTGACTCTGCACCTGGGAAATCTTATTCTGCAATGCCTGTTTATGGTAAGTTGCCTGTAAAATATTACCACATACCAGTATGATCACAACCGTTGTCAGAAACGTTGCCGCAAATATACAGAACCGAAGGCTTCTGATATGGCGGAATAACGGTTTATCCCTGGAAATAATATCCAACACCCCACTTCGTATGAATGTATTTCGGCTCCCCAGGATTTGATTCGATCTTTTCTCTTAACCGTCTGATATGCACATCCACGGTTCTGACGTCTCCCGGATAATCACTTCCCCAGATCGTCTTCAGCAGATTCTCACGGGAATATACTTTATTCGGATTAAATACCAAAAGCTCCAGCACATCGAACTCCTTTGCAGTCAGATTCACCTCTCTGCCTGCGATGTAGACCCGTCTGCTGTCACAGTCAATACTTAAATCTCCGGCTGTCTTCTTCCGAACCGGCTCCGATACCTCCGGCTTCTTGGTATTTCTTCGTATGATAGCCTTGATCCGTGCCTTAACCTCCAGAATATTAAATGGCTTGGTGATATAATCATCCGCTCCGTATTCCAGTCCCAGAATCTTATCCATATCCTCACCCTTTGCAGTCAGCATAATGATCGGCATATTGGAAAACTCACGAATCTGCTGACACACCTCAAACCCGGTCAGCTTCGGAAGCATTACATCTAACAGTACCATATCATACTCCGTCTGTCTCGCCAGATTCAGTGCTTCTTCTCCGTCATATGCACAGTCTACCTGCATATCATCCTGCTCCAGACTGAACTTGATTCCTTTTACGATTAATTTCTCATCATCGACTACCAGTACCCTTTTCATAATTCACCTCATTCAAGCATTACACAATCTTGTATCTTCTGAAATACTCCCTCCTTGATTCCGGGAATATTCATTAATTCTTCTATTGTTTGGAAGCCACCGTGTGCCTCCCGGTATTCCAGAATGGAATCCGCCTTTGACTCTCCGATGCCCGGAAGTGTCATCAGTTCTTCTTTCGATGCCCGGTTCAGCGACACTCTGCCCTCTGCATCCACGGCTCCGGTATCCGTACCGGAATCCACGCTTTCGCCCGGCTCCGGAATATAGATCCGG
Organism: uncultured Clostridium sp.; assembly: GCA_902464345.1. Classification (GTDB taxonomy): domain Bacteria; phylum Bacillota; class Clostridia; order Lachnospirales; family Lachnospiraceae; genus CAG-632. Next base: position 13,921 of record CABQJA010000012.1, on the reverse strand, counting down.
CTCTCATCGGTCAGAAGCTCCGCCTGATTTACCGCATACGGATCCGCTGTATCCAGACAGCCTCCGGCTGCCTCAACCGCATCACATACCCGGCTTCCGACCGGCAGACAGTAAACTCCCGGATTCTTCACCTGACCACAGACAAATACATAGATTTCTTTCGCCTCCGTACTCGCTGTGCTCTGCGAACCCGTCTGTATCTCTGCTTCCTGCGTACTCATCCATTCCTCTGTCTCAAGCTGAAGTCCGCCGTTTCTCCGGTCCGTATCCGTACATCCGCATACCGTCCACACCAGACCCGCAAGCATAAAAACCACCTGAAACCATTGATATAATTTGCGCATATGTCCTTCTTTCTCCCGCACAAATCATAACATCACACAAAATCATTTTATCATATTTCCTTTTGAATACAACTACTTTTTTCACTTCCACTTAAATATTATCAATCCCGCGACTGCCACAAGCATCCCGATCAGTTTACTCCACTGGAAGCCCGTTTTCTCCACGGCAAACCATCCAAACAGCTCGATCAGATATGCCACTGCCACCTGGGATATTACGATCAGTAAAACAGCCTGTGCCGGTCCAAGCTTCTCCATGCTGACCATTACCGTCAATGTAATAAATGCTCCGATCACACCTCCGGCCAGCATATATTTATGATCTACCTGAAACAAACTGCTGACCGGGTTTGTCTGCCGCTCCTTTACCAGCCATACCGCAATACAGACCAGAAATCCTGTCAGCTGTACCCAGCTGTTCGTCAGCCAGTTGCCGGTCTGCTTCGTAATCCCCGTATTAAAAACTCCCTGAATACTCATCAGTGCACCGGAAATCAATGCAATAATAATGCCCCACATATACTCTAACTCTCCTTTCTGGTAATAGTAATAGGATACGCAGGATTTCCAAGTATATGCAGGGCATTTTATTTCGTTTTATTTCAGACGCACATCCATCTTCTCCTGCAATGCATTCAATTCGGTTGCTACATCATTTCCATTCCAAATGTTCTTAAAACAGATTTCTGAGTAAATCCAGAAATCACCATTCTCCAATGCCTTTGGCAATGGAACCGTATTACAATATTGCTCGTAAGCCAGGGCATCGTTTGCATCCGAACGATCAATATCGGACCGGACCGCCACCTTCCGGCTGATTCCAAACTGATTACCGGCATATTCGTAAGATAAAAATGCAGAAAACAGATTGGCATATTCGGATGCCTTTGTAAACGGATTTACAAACGCTGAATAAGTCACTGACAGGTTCTGTACCCCCAGTTCTGCAGATAAATCCGGCACCGGACACAGTGCATAGGTCGTTCCGTAGGAACTCAGCTCTCCCAGAACATCTGTCTTTACGATTCCGTAAACCAGCGTTCCGTCCTTTAATGCACTCTTGATGCTGTCATAGGAACTGCTGTCCGCATCCATGGAGAAATACTCATGAAGAGACTGATAATAGGTCATATTCTGAACAACACTCTCATTATTGATTTCAAAGGTATCTGTGTCCTCACCATAGGTCCCGAGTATCTGAGCGTTCTTTCCCAAAAACAGATAATCGCAGAACGGATCTGCAATGTCCCATTTAAAAATCGTCTTCGTATTCGTCTCATCCACAAAGTTTACAGCAAAATCCGTAATACTTCCAAAGCTTTCCGGTTTTGTAGTGATCGTAGAATCATAGATCATCAGACAGGTATCCATATAGATTGGATAACCATATTGTTTTTCATCGGATCTATTGGCATTCCGGGTCACTTCCGGATAATGTGATTTCCAGAATTCCTCTGTATACAGTGTATTTTCCTGTACCAGGCCTGCCAGATGAAGCTTCCGGATCTCATCATTGGATGCGATCAGCACATCCGGTCCGGATCCTGACTGATTCGCCTTATTTATATCCTCCAGATAATTCACTTCATCCTTCTTAGTACAGACAACTTCTACCCCATATCGGTCATGAAATTCAGCTGCAGCCGCCTCATAATACGGTCCGGCCGCCTCATCAAAGTACCAGACATTCAGCTGAAGCGGAGCCTCATTTCCGTCCTCACCTTTTACCGTTATGGGAAGGCCTGTAACCGTTTCCTCAAAGGATGCATAGGTTGCCTCTGTCTGTGCCTCCGGTTCCCCATTGCCGCATCCGGTCAGCAAAAGTCCGGCGGTCAACAGGCTCATGCCTCCGGCAGCCAGCTTTCGCAGCATATTTGCCGAATGCTTTTTTATTCTCTTTCTCATAAAACTTCCTCTTTTCAAAATCCATCCGTCTCAACCTGATCTCAGATATCCGGATTTCAATTAAAACAATGGTTCTTTTAAGATTGCGGTACCAATACCCTTGGTCGTGAAGAACTCCAGCAACAGGCAGTGTTCTACTCTTCCGTCAAGCACATGGACTCTGGCTACACCATTGTTGATTGCTTCTATACAATTGGTCAGCTTCGGAAGCATACCGCCGCCAACAACACCCTTGGCAATGAATTCTTCTGCCTCTTCCACGGTCATTTCCGAGATCAGCGTGTTTTTATCCATCGGATCTACAAACACACCTTCAATATCGGTCAGGAATACCAGCTTTTCGGCCTTGATCGCCCGTGCAACCGCACAGGCTGCATCATCCGCATTAATATTATAGGACATATAATCCTCGCCAATACCGATTGGGGCAACAACCGGAATAAAATCGTTCTCAAGCAGGGTATCCAGAATCTGTCCGTCTACCTTGCATACCTCACCGACATAACCGATATCCTTACCGCCTGCCATCTTCTTCTTACAGGTCATAAGTCCGCCGTCCTTGCCGCTGATCCCGACTGCCTTCAGGCCCAGCTTCTGCATCATCTGAACCAGTCCTTTATTCACCTTGGAAAGTACCATTTCTGCGATTTCCATGGTGTCCGCATCTGTAACCCGGAGTCCGTTTACAAACTCAGGCTCCTTGCCGGTCAGCTTTACCCACTTGCTGATTTCCTTACCACCGCCATGTACAATGATCGGCTGCATACCGATCATCTTTAACAGTGCCACATCCTTAATTACATTATACTTCAGTTCCTCATCCAGCATGGCACTTCCACCATATTTTACTACAATCTTCTTGCCACGGAATTTCTGAATAAATGGCATTGCCTCTATCAGTGTCTGTGCCTTGATCAGCACCTGATCCATACTGTTCTCATTATTAATCATTTCTAATTCTCACCTTTCTTCTATCCTATATCGTTCTATTGCCTTTATCCTGTAATCGTTTTATGAACGATAATCTGCATTGATCTTTACATAATCATAGGTCAGATCACAGCCCCATGCGGTTGCCGAAGCTTCTCCCTGCTTCACATCTGCCAGCACAGTCACCTTTTTCGGTGACAGCACCTTCGTTGCAAACGCTTCGTCATACTCTGCGGCCTTGCCGTTTTCCACCAGCTTCACGGTGCCGTTTTCACTGCTGATCTGGATATCGACCTGTTCCGGATCAAAGCTGGCTCCGGAATAGCCCATTGCACAGAGGATTCTTCCCCAGTTGGCATCCATACCGAATACAGCTGCCTTTGTCAGATTGGATGTGATGATCGCCTTTGCCAGAATCTTTGCCTGCTCCTTAGAGGATGCATGAATTGCTGTCGCCTCCAGCAATCTGGTTGCGCCTTCTCCGTCCCCGGCAATATTCTGTGCCAGGAATGTCATCACTTCTTTTAATGCCTGCTTAAATACCTCATATGCCGATCCTTCTTCTTTCACTACGGTGTTCTCTGCCTGTCCGTTCGCCAGAACGATCACACTATCATTGGTCGAGGTATCACCATCTACCGATACCATATTGAAGGTATCCTCTACCAGCTCCTTCAACGCCTGATTTAACAACGGCTGGCTGATCATGGCGTCCGTGGTAATGATACCGAGCATGGTTCCCATATTCGGATGGATCATACCGGATCCCTTACACATACCTGCCATCTTAACCGGTGTGCCGTTTAATGCAAAGGAAACCGCAATCTCTTTCGCATGCGTATCGGTTGTCAGGATGGCCTCTGCCGCATCATGTCCGGACTGTTCATCGTTTCCAAGTGCCTGATGCAGCTTGCCAACTCCCTGACAGATAATGTCCATCGGAAGCGGCTGACCGATAACTCCGGTTGACATTACCATAACCTGCTCTGTCTGAATGCCAAATTCCTTTGCCACACATTCCGCGGTTGTCTGCACGTTCCGATACCCTTCTTCACCGGTACATGCATTGGCAATTCCACTGTTGATCACAACTGCCTGTGCAACTCCGTTCTTCTGTAACATTGCGGAATCCCATTGTACCGGAGCCGCCTTTACCAGATTTCTGGTAAATACACCTGTCGCTGCACATGGAACCGCACTGATCACCAGCGCCATATCCTTATTTGTCTTTCCCGGCTTAATCCCGGCGCGAAGACCGGCCGCCTGAAATCCCTTCGGCATCGTGATACATCCATTCTCTATTTTCTTGATCTCTTCTGTCTGACTCATAGCTTTTCCTCCAGTCTTTTATGGGAACATCGGTGCCAGTTCCAGACCCTCTGATTCCGGAAGCCCGAATATCAGATTCATGTTCTGGATTGCCTGTCCGGCTGCACCCTTTACGATATTATCCAGAGCGCCCATTACCACGATCCGGTTGGTCCGCTCATCAATCTTGAAATTCACATCTACATAATTACTGCCTTCTACCCAGCGTGTTTCCGGACACACATTCTGATCCAGAACCCGGATAAATTTCTCATCTGCATAATACTTATCATACGCTGCCCGAACCGTTTCATAGGTTAAAGGCTGCTTCAGATTTGCGTAACCGGTTACCAGAATACCACGGTTCATCGGAACCAGGTGCGGTGTGAATATGATCTTCAGCGGTTCGCCTGCCGCATACCCTAACTGTTCCTCGATCTCCGGAGTATGCCGGTGGGTCAGAACACCGTATGCCTTGATATTTTCATTCACCTCGCAGAACAGATTGTTTACCTTTGCACCACGACCGGCTCCGGAGGTACCTGACTTTGCATCAATGATGATGGAATTCGGATCGATCAGTCCTTCCTTTAACAATGGATAGAAGGAAAGGATGGAACAGGTGGTATAACATCCCGGATTGGCAATCAATCTTGCACCCTTTATCTTCTCCCGATTAATCTCGCAGAGACCGTACACCGCTTCGTCAATAAACTGCGGACTCTTATGCTCCAGTCCATACCATTTCTCATATACCTTTACATCTTTAATACGGAAATCCGCACTCAGATCGATAATCTTTACTTTATTCAGAATCTCTTCATTTACCAGAGACGCACACAGTCCCTGTGGGGTTGCAGTGAAGATCACATCCACTGCTTTTGCAAGTTCTTCCATATTATCATCCAGACACTTGTCATCTACGATCCGGAACATATTTCCGAATACCTCATAGTATTTCTTATCAATGTAGCTTCTGGAACCATACCATACTACTTCTGCATCCTTATGGTTTAAGATCAGTCTTACAATTTCCTGCCCTGCATATCCGGTAGAGCCAATAATTCCTACTTTAATCATTTCTTTTCCTCTTTCCCGCAGCTAGAGTGAATATTTATTCATGTATTATGTATATTATTCGTTCGTTTTTGCATGAAGACGTAAATATTCTTTGAAAAACTGCTTGCATAATATGCATTATAGTTGTATATTTGTATTTAGTCAATGGCTAAATTGATAAGAAGGACAAATTCAAGGAGGAACATTATGAAAGAAAAAGTTGTATTGGCTTACTCCGGTGGTCTGGATACTACCGCAATTATTCCATGGTTAAAGGAGACCTATGATTATGATGTTGTCTGTGTCTGCATCGATGTCGGACAGGAAAGTGAATTAGAGGGTCTTGATGAGCGTGCGAAATTATCCGGAGCAGCAAAGTTATATATAGAAGATGTTGTTGATGAATTCTGTGATGATTATGTTGTACCGACCGTTATGGCAAACGGTGTATATGAATACGAATACTTATTAGGTACTTCCATGGCTCGTCCGGTCATCGCAAAGAGACTGGTAGAGATTGCCAGAAAAGAAGGTGCCGTTGCAATCTGCCACGGCGCTACCGGTAAGGGTAACGATCAGGTTCGTTTTGAGCTTACCATCAAGGCGTTAGCTCCTGACATCAAGATCATTGCTGCATGGAGACAGCCGGAATGGACTATGGATTCCCGTGATGCTGAGATCGAGTACTGCAGACAGCATGGTATTCACCTTCCGTTCTCTGTCGATAACAGCTATAGCCGTGACCGTAACTTATGGCATATCAGCCATGAGGGTCTGGAGCTGGAATCTCCTGCAAACATGCCAAATTATGATCATTTATTAGTATTAAGCAATACACCGGAAAAGGCACCGGATGAGGGTGAGTTCGTAACTCTTACCTTCGAAAAGGGTGTTCCGACCAGCGTAAACGGAAAGAATATGAAGGTTTCCGATGTTATCCGGGAACTGAACCGTCTGGGCGGTAAGCATGGTATCGGTATCATTGATATCGTTGAGAACCGTGTCGTAGGTATGAAGTCCCGTGGTGTTTATGAGACTCCCGGCGGAACAATCCTTATGGCAGCTCACAAGCAGTTAGAGGAACTGATCTTAGACCGTGACACTCTGGCATTTAAGAAGACTGTCGGCAGCAAGTTCGCTGATCTGGTTTATGAAGGAAAATGGTTCTGCCCATTACGGGAAGCTCTGCAGGCATTCATTGAGAGCACACAGGATCGTGTTACCGGTGAAGTGAAGTTCAAGCTTTACAAGGGTAACATCATCAAGGCCGGCACTACTTCTCCTTACTCATTATACAGCGAAGAGCTGGCAAGCTTTACCACCGGTGATTTATATGATCACAAGGATGCAAACGGCTTCATCAACCTCTTCGGTCTGTCTATGAAGGTTCGTGCGATGTTAGATGCAGAACGTAATAAGAATAAAGACAACTAATCTTTCATAACGGTTTATAAACCATAAAAATACCGGTCTCTGATCGTCAGTCTCATCTGACTTCAGCGGCCGGTATTTTCTTTTATCTTATATGCCTGTAAATCCTATTTTTCTGTTTCTTCGATCCCGTAAAACTCCCGGATCTTATCTAACCGGGCGGTCATGTTCTCAAACAGCAGATCGATCAGTGTCAGTGCGACCATTGCTTCCACGACTACCACAGCCCGCGGTACAACGATCGGGTCATGCCGTCCTTTGATCGATACCGTAATATCCTCACCTGATTTATTAACGGTACTCTGCTCATGAAGAATCGATGGTGTCGGCTTAAAAGCAGCCCGGATAACGATCGGTGCCCCATCACTGATGCCACCTAACGTACCACCGGCATGATTGCTCAGCTTCGCAACCGTACCGTCCTGCATTACAAATCCATCATTGTTCTCGGAACCGATGGCCTTTGCCACAGCCATGCCGTCTCCGATTTCAAATCCCTTTACGGCGCCGATCGACACGATTGCCTTTGCAAGATTCGCATCCAGCTTATCAAATACCGGTTCTCCGATTCCTGCCGGCATACCGGTCACAATACACTCTGCCATCCCACCGGAGGAATCCTGTGCTTTCATAACGCCCTCCAGATATGCCTCTGCCTGCGCTGCAGCTTCTGCATCCGGCATTGCCAGTGCATTTCTCTGAATTTCATTTCTGTCAAACCGCCGGTAATCAATCTCTACCGATCCAATCGCCTTCGTATAGGTCAGGATCTCGATTCCAAACTGCTTTAACAGCTTGGCTGCAATCGCTCCTGCCGCAACCCTTGCTATCGTCTCCCGTGCAGATGATCTGCCACCGCCCCGATAATCCCGGAATCCGTATTTCGCATCAAACGTATAATCCGCATGTCCCGGTCTGTAATATCCGGCGATCTCACTGTAATCTCCTGAGCGCTGGGTATAATTCATAACTACCATGGAAATCGGTGTTCCGGTCGTCTTTCCCTCAAACACACCTGAAAGAATCTCCACGCGGTCATCCTCTTTTCTCGGAGTTGTAAACTTCGACTGTCCCGGCTTTCTCCGATTCAGATATACCTGAATATCTTCCTCAGAAAGCTCCAGTCCGGCAGGACATCCATCTACTACAACACCGACACCCTTTCCGTGCGATTCTCCCCAGGTAGATACCCGAAACAGTTTTCCATATATTGATCCTGCCATCCTGATTCCTCCTGCATTTCTCTTATGTTGATTATTTTCCTTCGTACTTGATTACAGATGCCACATCATAGCCCTTCAGTGCATCTCTGCCCTTTAAACCAGCCAGCTCCATCAGGAAAATGATCTTAACAACCTCACCGCCCAGCTCTTCTACCAGCTCTGCGGCAGCCTTCATCGTACCTCCGGTTGCAATCAGATCATCAACCAGAACCACCTTTTGTCCCGGCTTGATTGCATCCTTGTGCATCTCGATCACAGCCTTTCCATACTCCAGATCGTATTCCTTGGATACGGTCTCTCTCGGAAGCTTTCCCTTCTTCCGTACCAGTACAAATGGCTTATGAAGATTATATGCGATCGGCATGCCGAAAATAAACCCTCTGGATTCCGTTCCGATCAGCACATCAAACTCTACATCCTTTAACAGATCCTGCAGGCTGTTGATTGCCAGCTGCAGTCCGTCTGCATCCTGCAATACACTTGTTACATCCCGGAACATAATGCCCGGCTCCGGAAAATCCGGAATTGTTACAACGTAATCCTCTAACTTCTTCATCTCTACCGCTCCTTATATTGGTTATTTCCATCCCGATCTGACCAGTCATATGGGGTATCCTGATATACATAATAATTCAGCCAGTTCGCATACAATGTATTGGCATGGCATCTCCAGGATTTAATCGGCGGATTCTCCGGGTTATCGTCCGGATAGTAATTATGCGGAATCTGCGGATCCAGCCCCCGGCCTACATCCCGCTTATATTCGAGATCCAGTGTCATGGTATCATACTCCGGATGTCCGGTCACAAATATATTCTTTCCGCCATCTCCAATGATCAGATATGGTCCGGTCTCATTCGAATCTGCCACGATCTCCAGATGCTCATTCGCCTGAACATCCTCTCTGCGTACGCCTGTATACCGTGACTGCGGTACAAAAAACGAATCATCAAACCCACGTACCAGCGGAGTCTTCTTATGGAATGTGTAGTGCTTATACACACCGGATATCTTCTCCGGCAGCAGGATCTTCGGAATCCCATATCGATAATAAAGACCTGCCTGTGCCCCCCAGCAGATATGCAGGGTAGAGGTTACATTCCGCTCCGACCAGTCCATGATCTCGGTCAGCTCCTTCCAGTACTCTACCTCTTCAAACTTCATCTGCTCCACCGGTGCCCCGGTAATGATCAGACCATCGTATTTCTTATCCTTAATCTCATCGAATGTCGTATAAAACCGTTCCATATGATTCTTTGCCACATGCTTGGACTCATAAGAATCCGTCCGGATCAGTGTAATATTTACCTGTAACGGAGTATTGGATAAGCTGCGCATCAGCTGAAGCTCCGTATCCTCCTTTAACGGCATCAGATTCAAAATCAGAATCGAAAGTGGCCGGATCTCCTGACTCATTGCGCGGGATTCGTCCATCACAAATATATTTTCTGCCTCTAATATCTTCTTTACCGGTAAATCATTTGCTATTCTTATTGGCATAGTTATTTCCTTCTTTCTTACCTGTGTCCTTCTGTATCTTACTATTTCTTCCCGGTTTCTTCAAGTCCCTGTCGGACAGAATCTGCTAGTCCTCCAGCATTTTCAGGAATTCTTCCTCTGAAATAATCGGGATTCCAAGCTCCTTTGCCTTTTTATTCTTGGATGAGTTGGAGGTTACATCATTATTGATCAGGTAATTGGTCTTGGATGTCACAGAGCCGGTCACCTTTCCGCCTCTCGCCTCGATCACAGCCTTTACCTCATCCCGGTTTGCAAAATGGTTCACACTTCCGGTCACTACGAAATTCACGCCCGCAAAGCTCTGTGGCTGTTCTTCGCCCTCCGGCTGCACGAAATGAATCTCCTTTAACAGCTCATCAATCCTCTTCTCATTCTCCGGATTGGCAAAATATGCTACGAAAGATTCTGCAATGATCTGACCGATTCCCTCGATTTCCACCAGCTCCTCGGTGGTCGCATGCCGGATTGCATCCAGATCATTACGAAAATACTTGCAGATCAGCTTTGCTGTAGCACTGCCGATATTCATGATTCCAAGTCCGTATAACAGCCGGTCCACAGTCGTTTCTCTGGATGCTTCTATCGACTTCTGAAGATTCTCGTAGGATTTATCACCAAACCCATCCATAACCACAATCTGCATCCGATATGGCTCCAGCCGGTAAATGTCATACAGTTCCTCCAGAAACCCTTCTTCTATAAACTTCTCCAGTGTTGCTTCCGATAATCCATCGATATTCATTGCATTTCTGGATACAAAATGACTAAACAGCTTTAATTTCTTCGCACTGCAGAACTCGTTCGTACAATATAGTGCCCGCACATCATTGACCTGCCGGATCTCCGTCGGTGCGCCACATGCCGGACAATGCTTCGGAATCTCAATACCACCGCTTCTCGTATGATTCTCAGCCACCTGCGGAATGATCATATTGGCCTTAAACACACTGATCTCGTCACCGACACCCAGCTCAAAGCTCTCCAGAATACTGATATTATGCATACTGGCCCGGCTGACAGAGGTGCCCTCCAGCTCCACAGGATCGAATACCGCCACCGGATTGATCAGTCCGGTTCTGGACGGACTCCATTCGATATAACGCAGGTGTGTAACTGCCAGTTCATCGGCCCATTTAAATGCAATGGAATCTCTCGGATATTTTGCCGTTGTTCCAAGGCTTCTGCCATATGCAATATCATTATAGAGCAACACCAGTCCATCAGAAGGAAAATCATTCGTCTCAATCCGTCCGGCAAATGCCTGCACCGCATCCCGGATAGATGCCTGATTTACCCGCTGGTATTCTACTACTTCAAATCCCATCTGTCCCAGCCACCGGAATCGTTCCTCCATGGAATTATGGAAGTCCACATCCGCTACCTCCACCAGATTAAATGCAAAGAAATACACATTCCGCTCTGCTGTGATCCGGCTGTTCAGCTGACGTACCGTACCACTGCACAGATTTCGCGGATTCTTATATTTTGCCTCTACATCCTCGATCGTCTCATTGATCCGCGCAAAGTCAGAATATTTGATCACAGCCTCTCCACGGACAACCAGCTCGCCGGTATATGGGATCCTGCCCGGTATATTTTTAAACGTCCTGGCATTGTTGGTAATGACCTCTCCGATCTCACCATTTCCTCTGGTGACTGCCTTTTCAAGCACTCCGTTCCGATAGGTCAATACCACGGTCAGTCCATCCATCTTCCAGGACAGTAAGCCGTCCTGATCTCCAAGCCAGGCTGCCAGTTCCTCTACATCCTTTGTTTTGTTCAGAGAAAGCATCGGAGAACTGTGTTCCTCTTTTACCAGCTCACTGACCACCTCATATCCGACATGAATCGTCGGACTGTCTGCCAGTGTGATCCCTGTCTCCTGCTCCAGTGCACATAACTCATCATATAATTCATCATATTCCCGGTTACTCATAATTTCCCGGTCTTCCTGATAATAAGCCCGTCCCGCTTTATTAAGCAGTGCTACCAGCTCTTTCATACGTCTGATCAATTCTTCCATACTACTCACCCATTCTTCCGCAATCGCTCATATAGTTGCTTTAATTCCCGTTCTTCCAGTTTCCGGTATTGTCCGACCGGCAGATCTCCAAGTTCAATATTCATGACCCGGATCCTCCGGAGTCGTTTCACACGATATCCGCAAGCCTCACACATCCGGCGGATCTGCCGGTTCAGTCCCTGTGTCAGAATGATCCGGAAGCTGCGGCTTCCTGTCTGTATGATCTTACACGGTCTCGTAACGGTTCCAAGAATCCGTACCCCATGCTCCATCTTCTGTATAAAGTCTCCGGTAATCGGCTGATTTACCCAGACTTCGTATTCCTTTTCATGATAATTCCTGCTCCGGCTGATCTCATTGACCAGCTCTCCGTCATTCGTCATCAGCAGCAGTCCTTCAGAATCCTTATCCAGCCGTCCGACATAATATAACTGCATTGGATAATTCAGATATTCCTGAACCGTCTCTGCTCCCTGTCCATTGGCAGAGCACACCAGTCCCCGCGGTTTATGAAAAGCAAGCACTACCTTATGCTCCTGCAAATGAATCTCCCTGCCACGGACCGTCACCTTATCTCCCGTCTGCACTCTGGTTCCGGCTTCTGCAGGAACTCCGTTTACCTGAACCTGTCCATCAGCAATCCAGACATCTGCTGTCCTTCTGGAACAGACTCCCGCCTGACTTAAATATTTATTAATCCGTATTGCTTCCTGCTCCATCCTGTCTCCTCCGGTTCTATCCATATTCAAAAAGGCAGGCTCTGCCGCCCGCCTTTTTGTCAAACGCTACTCAGCTGTGCCATTCATCATATCATAAAACGCTTTCAGCGTCTCATCTGCCTGTGCAGCATCATCGTTATTCTTATTTACCCGGTCCATCAGATCCTTTACATCCGGTTCTTTATTTACCTTATCCAGATAATCTTCAATATCGGGATCCGTACTGGATGTATTATCCTGTAGAAAACCACCATACTCGCTAGGTATCAGATAAAACTGATGCAGGCTTAGCGGCTGTGCATTTACGCCCTGAATCTGTGTATTCATAACCGCATACACTACATAAGAGCCTTCTGTCAATCCAGGCTTTGTATAACAATCAATGTTTGAATATCCTACGATAAACTGTTTCCGCTTCTGTAACATCTCTTCATTAAACTGACTGGAATCTACCACCATCGTGCCAAGCAGATTAATATCACAGTTGGTCAATGCCTGCATATAGTTCTCTACAAATGAATTTATCTCCGGATATTCATTTCTCAGAAATTCCGCATCTGACTGCCCCAGGTTCTCACTGCTCTGCTCGTTTCCCTGATTTCCTGTTCCGTCATCTGCATCCTTTTTTGAAAATGGTTTACAGGCTGCAAGAAAAATAATGAACAGAATGATAAATATCAGCCATCCTGCGATCAGCTTCACATTCGGATTGATGTAAATCGTTCCGGATTTCGTCTTTATCTCTGTATCCTGCAAATGAATCCGGTCAAACCGTTCATTTAGCTTTCTCCAAAAATCATTGTGCATAATTCGTCTTCCTCCTATCAGGCATAGTATATCCGTTTTCACCATGGAATCTTATGCAACATAGCTATTTTAGCAAACCGTAAAATAAAAATCAATAAGTGTTTGCACTTTCCAGTATTTTGATGTATAATACTAGTCGATGCACCAGTAGCTCAGTGGATAGAGCACTGGCCTCCGGAGCCAGGTGCGTAGGTTCGATTCCTATCTGGTGCACTTTTTATTGTCGTAAGCATTATATAAGAGAACCGCAGCCCCCAGTATTTTCAAGGGTTTGCGGTTCTTTTATTCATAATCCTTTATAAAAATGCAACGAATTAAACTATAAGTACGGAGTGCAGAATCAAACAAAATGAACTATTCTATTTACCTGAACACCAAAAAACTGAATCCAAATGATGCCGCTGCGATTGCTGAATATTCCAAACGATTAAGTGCCTACTGCACTATCAGACTGGTCTGCAAACCCATAAAAGCATTGGAACCGTTTCTGTTAAAGCAGAATTTTTCCGATCATACCTGCTGTTATCAGGTATTACCCGGCACAGACACATATACCTCCGAAGACTTTGCCGGGAATCTGGATCGACTTGGAATCCATGGTACTTCCTCTGTTTATTTTTTTATCGGCTATCCGGTATGTATCTCCATGTC
>CABQJA010000011.1 GCA_902464345.1 uncultured Clostridium sp. | reverse complement strand
GTTCACATCTGGATAACTTTTATCATTTTCCCAATTTGAAATTGTCTGTCTTGAAACATAAACACGATTGGCTAACTCCTCTTGGGATAGATGTGCTTCCTGACGATGTTCTTTTATTTGTTTTCCAAGTTCCATCTCTTCACCTCCTCCTTGCATACTTATTCTAATCAAAAAATCACATTTTCGCTATCAAAGAACATTGACATCAAGGCTTTTAATCGTGTCAAAAATCTTTTACATCTCTTATTTTCAAAAAAAGCCTTTGTTATATTTGAATTGTCCATACAGCATAAAGCCTAATCCAACAATAACTGCTGGAAGAATAATAAATGCCATAATCTCCTCGTTCCAAAACGAAGCTATGAAGCCTAACACGAAAGATACTCCCAGAATCAATAACATAATATGTTTCATAATATCCTCCTAAAAGTAGAACAGTTCCTCAAACTTTTTATCCAGTGCAATGCAAAGTATTAGAGCCAACTTTGCAGTTGGATTAAACTGTCCTGTTTCAATGGAACTTATTGTGTTTCTCGACACACCCACAATTTCTGCAAGTTGTGCTTGTGAAAGATTTGCTTCTGTACGAACTTCTTTTAAGTGATTTTTCAGTTGTAATTGCTCTTTCATACCCCCACCTCTAAAAGACGATGAATAAATCCGCCAAAAGCCAAAACAGAAAGAATGATAAATAAAATAGCCAATACTAAATCACTTTTTCGTTTCATTTTGAGAAAACGAACAAACCATTATGTTGCGATAATGCTGAAATATATTACCCACGGACTATAAAGCATAGTATGAGCAAGCATAGAAGATAACAAGGAAAGCAGACAACATACTAAAGCACCAACTCTGCCTGCGTGACTTCCTGCCTGATATATCACTTCCATCTCAACCAAATCTTTATTACGATGTTCTTTTCTACTGGCATTTAAGATTTCATCCTTTTTCATAGGAGAACCTCCGTTCCAAGTTTTCTTTGCACACTTTAATTATGCCTATACCAAGTTTACTTGTCAACAATGTTCATAAAAAATTAATTTCTCTTGCTTTCAGTTCTTCCGTTACCACCTGTATCGCGGGACTCCCCTCTCCCTTTCATCTGAAAACTTTCATTCAGACAGAAAAAAGACAGAAAAATCATCATAATTTCCTATTGCAGTTTTTGCAAAAATTGAGTATGCTAATAAATAGTTAGATGTATGTAACTATAGTATATGAGGTATAAGAATGAATCGTCAAAAATTAGAAGATGGTATCCGGATTCTTCACGAGGAGATTCGGAATTTAAAACACTCGCGTTTTACAGAAAATAAGGATTTTATACAGCATGGCACTACCACACTGTATCAGCATTGTATATCCGTTGCTTACCGAAGCATTATTATTGCTTCCAAATTTAATCTGGATATTGATATGCGGTCTCTGGTTCGCGGAGCCCTGTTACATGATTATTATCTGTATGACTGGCATAATAAAGAAGTACGTGCAAAGCTACACGGATTTCATCATCCGAGAATCGCCTGCGAAAATGCCATGCGCGACTTTGAACTGAATCGTATTGAGCAGGATATTGTACGTAAGCATATGTTTCCTCTGACACCGAAGCCGCCAAGGTATAAAGAGGCATGGATTATCTGCGTTGCAGATAAGGCCTGTTCCCTTCAGGAAACCTTTAAGCTCGGAACCTCTTTCTGGAAACCGGTCAGTTTTATTTAAGATTGAGAAACCAAATATTCTATTAGCGTGTTTAAACGAACGAAAAGCTCCCGAAGGTCTAATCCCGCGGGAGCTTTTCATTTATATATATCCTACTCTTCAAACCGGAAGTCAATATTTCCGGAGACTGTATCTACAGAGATCTTTTTCGTTCCACCGGTATAGCTATTCGGCAGATTGCAGCTTCCTGATACCGTGTCTACCGCAATCGTATACTGTTCCATGGCATCTGTCAGAGAGACCGTAACCGATCCGGAGGTTCCATCTACTTCGATTGCATTTCCCAGTGTCAGCTTCTTAATGTTGATATTTCCGGAGGTTGTATTCATTTTCATTAATCCGGAAACGGTAAGCTGATCGGCACTGAATCTTCCGGAGGTCACATCTGTATACAGATCACCACCGAGCGTAGCATCTGTCAGATCACTGTCTCCACTGGTTGAATTGATATCCAGGTTGCCTTTCAGCGACAATGTATCAGCATGAAAATCACCGGAGGTCACATCTGTATGCAGATTACCACCAAGTGTAACAGCTGTCAGATTACTATCTCCACTGGTTGAATTGATATCCAGATTGTCTTCCAGCGACAATGTATCGGCACGAAAATCGCCGGAGGTCATGCTCACCTGCATTCCCTTCTCACCTGTCACATTGCTGACCCGTGCCTCACCACTGGTCAGACCGCACTTGATGTTACCGGATACATGGATATCTTCCATAGATACCGAACCGGATGTAACACTCAGATCATAATCGCCCATATAATTTTCGGGAATCCGTATCTTGATATCCCCATGCTCAAGCTCCTGTCCATTTCCTCCAAACTGAAAATTATCCTTTGTCAGAACCGGAGGTACCAGTATCATCTGACCGGAAATTCCCGTATTCGTATGCCCGATTCTCAATGTACCATCTGCACTCTTAACTTCATACCTCGGATGATCTACAATATCCTTATACTCAATGGTAATCTGATCATCATCCGTCGGTTCGATCCGGATATCCTCTACCGTCAGATCCACTTTCACCTGCTGAAGATCCGCTGCGTCTATGACATAGGTCTTTGTTTCATATTGAATATTTCCATCGGAATCCTGCGCGGTTGTGCCGGAATTTCTCGAAGAACGATTATCTCCTATAAGGTATCCGATTCCGATCATCGAGATCATAATTCCCAGAAAGAGCAGCACACCTGCCAGAATTAATGCTTTTCCTATTCGCTTCATACCCTTACGCCTCCTATCCGATAATTGCTTTCTTCAGTTGTCGGAAACACCAACCGGTTCCGTGACACAGTCCCTTGGTCAACAGCAGGATGCCGATAAACAAAAAGATACCAAGTCCGGCGCCTGCCAGACCGCCTCCCAGATAAACCAGTGCAGATCCGACCGCTCCCTGAACCAGTGAACCGATAAAGCCCACAACTCCTATCAATCCGCAGCACGCGAACGCAAGCACCAGTGACCAGATTGCCAGATCAATGCTCCAAACGACAGCATACAGTGCCAGCACCACACTCAGAATTGTGATTCCCAGTCCGCCCCATAATGGGAAACCCAGAATCAGCAGAATAATAGCCCATACCGGAAGCCGCTTTCCTTTGGTCTTCTCCTTCGTCTTATATTTAACCAGTGTCGTCAGCGGCAGTTCTTCCTTAATCTGCTGTGCAATCTCCGCCACCTTACCCATAGATGCGACCGCCTCTGCCTCCGACATTCCGTCTTCCATCCGATCATCAATCATCTCCGAATAATATTCTACGGACTGATTCGTTTCTTCGGAAGGATATTCCGCAATCTGGTTCTTTAATTCATTCAAAAACTCTGCCTTGGTCATGCCTTCATCTTCCCTTCTATATACTCGTATACGCTCATAATATCTTTCCACTCATCCAGAAAATCCTGAATCTTCTGCCGGCCCGTATCTGTAATCTGATAGTATTTCCGCAATCGTCCATTGTGCTCTGCGGAATATACATTCAGCGCTCCGGCTGCCTCCAGTCGCCGTAATATGGGATACAATGTAGATTCCGATATCTCAATACACGACTGTAAATCCTTAATGATCTTATATCCATAGGAATCTTCCTGTAATAATGCGCTTAACACACATACTTCAAGAAGTCCGCGTTTTAACTGAATATCCATTCCGATACCTCCTTATGCACAATACTATATATCGCATAGTATTATGTGTCAAGCAGTATTTAAAAAATTTCCCCTTAAACAGACATTTCTCATATCCGTCTAAGGGGAATCCTCATTCTTATTTATTTGTACTGCAACAGATTCCGGTTACAGACCTTTCGTCCGGAGTGCACGGGTTGCATTTAAGACTGCCAGTACCATAACACCTACATCCGCAAAGATTGCAATCCACATATTGATCAGACCAAACGGACTGAGCAACAGGCAGGCTGCCTTTACGATCAGGGCAAATACGATATTCTGATATACGATCCGCAGTGTCTTTCTGGAGATCTTCATGGCAAGTGCGATCTTCTCCGGATCATCATCCATAAGGACAATATCTGCCGCTTCGATTGCTGCATCAGAACCAAGCGCACCCATGGCAATTCCAATGTCGGCTCTTGATAAAACCGGTGCATCATTGATTCCATCCCCGACAAATGCCAGCTTCTCATTCTCACCCTTCTCTGCAATTAAGGCCTCTACACGATCCACCTTATCTGCGGGAAGTAATTCACTGTATACCTCATCCAGACCAAGCTCCTTTGCAACGGCATCTGCTACCTTATGTCCGTCACCGGTCAGCATGATCGTCTTCCTGATACCTGCTTCCTTCAGGCCTGTAATTGCTTCCTTCGAATGCTCTTTGATCACATCGTTGATCAGAATGTATCCGACATAGACACCATCCACCGCCACATGAACGATCGTTCCGACTGCTTCCGGTTCCGGTACATCTAAGTTCAGCTGCTTCATCAGCTTCTGATTACCGGCTGCTACCACCTTACCATTGACCTTTGCCTTGACACCGTGTCCGCCAATCTCCTCAACATCGGTAACCGACTGGCTGTTGATCTCTTTTCCATATGCTTCCTTTAAGCTCCGGCTGATCGGATGGTTGGAATAGCTTTCCGCATGTGCCGCATAAGAAAGCAGCTCTTCTTCCTTCCCCTGCTCAGCAGGATGAATCTGTGTTACCTGGAACACTCCCCTTGTCAGGGTACCGGTCTTATCAAAGACCATATACTTAACCTTGGACAGGATCTCCAGATAGCTGGAACCCTTTACCAGCACACCTCTTGCGGAAGCTCCGCCGATTCCGCCAAAGAAACTAAGCGGTACGGAGATTACAAGTGCACATGGGCAGCTGATAACCAGGAATGTCAGGGCACGGAATACCCAGGTTCCCCAGTTCGCCGGATTCTTCAGGATCAGAAGATTTATAAGTGGCGGCAATACTGCCAATGCCAATGCACTGTAGCAGACCACCGGAGTATAAATCTTTGCAAATCTGGTAATAAAATTCTCAGACCGTGATTTCTTCATGCTGGAATTTTCTACCAGATCTAATATCTTAGCCACGGTAGAATCGCCGAATTCCTTGGTCGTTTCCACCTTGATCAGACCACTGATATTTACACAGCCACTGATCACCTCATCACCGACTTTACCATTCCGTGGAAGGCTCTCACCGGTTAATGCACTGGTATTCAATGTCGTGGTTCCTTCTACGATTCTGCCGTCGATCGGAACCCGTTCACCCGGCTGTACTACGATCACGGTGCCGATCTCAACATCCTCCGGATCTACCTGCTCCAGACCGTTTTCGCCTTCAATGTTTGCAAAATCCGGACGAATATCCATCAGCTCCGTAATGCTCTTACGGCTCTTACCAACCGCATAGGACTGGAATAACTCTCCAATCTGGTAAAACAACATAACTGCTACGCCCTCTGCGAAATCACCGCCCTTAGCAACGCCAAGAGCCATAGCACCAATGGTTGCTACCGCCATCAGGAAGTTCTCATCAAACACTTCCTTATGGTAAATACCAAGTCCGGCCTTCCGTAAAATATCATATCCGATGATTCCATACGGAATCAGATATAATACCAGCTGTAACCATACATTCATTTCTACGAAATGTGTAATGATCATGAGTGCTGCCAGAAGAACGGCCGATATGATAATACGATACAATACTTTCTTCTGTTTTTTTGTCATATACTCGCCTCCCGGTATATCACCTGCGGACCTGAAGGTCTCTTATAAAAATACTTCGCAGTCAGGCTCTACCTTCTTGCATGCCTTTGTTACTTCCTGCATAACTGCAGCCTCATCTGCACCATCCTGAAACTCTACCTTCATCTTCTGAGTCATAAAGCTTACAGTTGCATCTGCTACACCGGCTACAGCCTTGGTTGCATCTTCCATCTTTAATGCACAGTTTGCACAATCCACTTCAATCTTATAAGTTTTCTTCATAGTTTTGATCTCCTTTTCCTTTTTCCATTTTATTCTTCTACGTGTTCCATACCCATCTCAAGGATATGATATACATGCTCATCATCCAGAGCATAGAAAATACTTTTGCCTTCCCGGCGAAACTTCACCAGCTTTGCATCCTTTAAGATTCTTAACTGATGACTGACCGATGACTGACTCATATTCAGCAGCTCGGCAATGTCACCTACACACAATTCATCCTCAAATAACACATACAGAATTCGAATTCTGGTAGAATCTCCGAATACCTTGAATAATTCAGCCAGCTCATACAAGATCTCATCCGGCGGCGGATTATTCTTCAGCTTCTTCAGGGTTTCAGACTCTGCAAGGCTCTGTTCTTTCTCTTCAGCCATCCTGATTCTCCTTTCAACGTTTTAACATATGTTCATTCGTTCATATGTATTATTGCTCATATGTAAGGTTCTGTCAAGTCCTTTTTTATATTTTAAAAATTTCTGATTTCACGACCGAACGGTCTTATTTTTTCTCTTTATTCTCTTTGCTTTCTTCCGTATCTGCTTTCTGTTCGTCCTGTGTTGCCGCTCCCTCTGCCATTTTCTCCTCTGACTTCTTCTCATTCGCTCTTTTCTCAGCCAGCTTCTCCCGGATCAGGGCATATGTGCTTTTCCGCTTCGGCGTTGTGACCACTTCTACCCGCGGCTGAAAATTCCCCTCTTCGTCAATGCATTCCATATCATTATATGCAGTGGAATTAAGCGGCAGATTCTTCTTGTTCAGATTGTAATTTACGATTTTTCGGACCGCAGCATAGATAACCGCAAAGGTCGGAACACCTATGATCATGCCCGGAATGCCAAACAGACCGCCAAACAGCGTGATCGCAAAGATTACCCAGAAGCCGGACAGACCGGTAGAATCTCCCAGAATCTTCGGCCCCAGCACATTTCCGTCAAACTGCTGCAACAGAAATATAAATATAACGAAATACAGACAATTCAGCGGATGGGTCACATCTACGATCAGAATTAACAGGGCACTCGGAACCGCTCCCAGATACGGTCCGAAAAACGGAATCACATTCGTTACACCAACGATCACGCTGACGAGCATTGCATATGGTGTACTCATAAATGTAGTTCCGATAAAGCACAACAATCCGATAATAATGGAATCCAGCACCTTACCACTGATGAAACCGATAAATGTACGGTGTACAAACCGGACCGATCTAAGGATATTATTTGCTGTATTCTTGTGAAACAGCGCATACAGAATCTTCTTACTCTGGTCTGCAAATTTCTCCTTGCTTGCCAGCACATAAATAGAAATAATAAACCCGATAATGAAATTCCAGGTTGCTTTTAAAAAGCTGATGATACTTAAAGAAACTGTCTTCAGGATTTCGCTGGATTTGGCAATCAGAGTCGCTGTATCCTCCAGCCATTTTTCAAGCTCTGCCGATGCTTTATTCACCTGTGGGATCACATAATTTTTCAGATCCGGATGATTCTCCAGCGTATCATTCAGCCAGGTAGATACATTTGCCACATAAACATCAAAATTACTGACAATGGTCCGAATACTCGGAACGATCTGCGATACCAGCATTGCAACCAGTGCATATATGAGTACCAGTACCAGCACCTCTGTCAGGAAAATAGAAATCGCCCGAATCGCCTTCTGTCGCTTCGGTGATGGTTTTACCTTCATTTTATCAAATAATGGATTTAACAGTTTGCTCTCAAGTGCATTTAAGATTGGGGTCAGAAGATACGCAATGATCAGTCCGGAAAGAATCGGGGTGATCACGCCGGAAATAGATTTAATATTTGCCATAATATCATGGGCATGAAATACCAGATAGTAAAAACAGATTCCGGCAGCAATTACCAGAAATGCAGTCAGTCCCCATTTAACGTATTTATTATCGATTTTCAGCTTCATCCTTCGTTCCCCTTTCCTGTATCATCTGCTTCTATTTTTTACAGTATAACACAAGCTTATACCATGAACCAGTTTTTACACCTTAAAAATATCTGTCAAACCTCGCAGGTCTGTTACCTGTGCCGTCAACAGCTTCTTAAGCTCCGCATCCGGCTGTGTCTGATCGGGGATCATGATAACTCTGCATCCGGCTGCATAGGCCGACCGCACACCATTCGGAGAATCCTCTACCGCATATGCTTCCTCCGGTGCGATCTCAAGCTCCCGGCAGGCATACAGATAGATATCCGGTGCCGGCTTCCCGCGCTCTACCATCGTAGCACAGATCAGCCGCTCAAAGCAGTCCCGCAGCCCGGTCTGTACCAGATACTCCTCCGTCCGGGTCAGATCTGTGGCCGTTGCAACTGCCAGTCGATGACCTGCTGCCCGCAGCTTCTGCAATACCTCCCTGGCATACGGCTTGACCGGTATTCCATCCCGCTCCAGTCTCGCATTCATCAGCTCCATTCTGCGATTCCGGATCTCATCATATGCATCCGCACTTCCAAACAGCTCCTGAATCCGCTGTCTGCCATATGGTCTTCCGAGGCTCCGCATGGAAAGTGCCTGCTCATCCGTCATCGGGTAGCCGCATTCTCTGGCCGCCTCCTGCCAATACTGTCGATAATAGGTCTCCGTATCTAAAATTGTCCCATCCATATCAAAGAATATCGTACTGTTCTTTACCTTCTCCTGCATACTCTGTACCTTTCCGACTTCTTCATCTCTCAACTGTCCCCGGATTACATCAGAAGCTTCAATACCTCTGTCAACTGCTCCGTACTCATGCATTCCTCTTCCCAGCATGTCTTCAAAAGCAGTTCCATATTCTCTGTGCAGTACTCCACTTCCTTGGAATACCAGCGAACAACCGCCAGCTGCTCTGTCAATTCAAATCCCGGCTTCTGTTTTCCGGAATCCTCACCCGATCTGATGCCTTTCCGCTCATACGCCATCAGGTCCATGCCATAGATCACCAGAATGCTTATCACTGCAAACTTGATCTTACCGAGAATATCACCATCAAACAGCGCCTCCATGAAATACCGGTACAGGAAATACACGGTCAGGTTCTCGTAATCCCGCTCTGCCTGTCCATAGCTGTTCTTCCATGGCTCTCTTTGTTCCATCAGAGCCGGTAACTGCTCTGCAATCCGTACCATCTGTGTCTTCCAGTCCGGATTCAATGCCTCCAGTCCGCTGTAGATCTCAAATATCTGCTTCCATGCCGTCATTCCCGCATCCGACCGCTCCGGCTCTCCGCATATCCGCAACATCTGCTTCCACGCTGCCAGTGCGGATGCCTGATTCCGGTATATATGCACAGACCGCCCGATGGCTTCCAGATCATCCAGATCCAGACTCTCCTGCAGCTCCTCACCATACTGAAGGAGCAGGATCAACCGGTCCGCAATCTCCATCTCCCGGTTCTGTACAATCGAATATGCCGTTTCCCTGGCATTTAAAATCAACTCGATATATGCATCCTGATCTTCCATATCTGTCCCGGTCTCGGACTCCTCCTGCACCTCAATCAGAAACGTCAGTGGCTCCTCCTGTGACAGCAGCAGCCTCCCTGCCTCCTCGCAGCACAATCCCAGTCCAACCTCCGTATAATCTCCAAACCATTCATAATGTCTTGGATGCTCTCTGCATATATCACACAGAATATCCTCTCCACACTCCAGAATCAGATCACAGAGATTCTCCTGATTCAGAAACGGACACCTGCGGTTCTCATCCATTGCAAAATACGCCTCGTTCTCCTCTACGATCAGATGCTGTTTCATCCGTTCTCCGAGGGTTCCCCAAAGTGCCGTATAGCGTGCCGCCGATTCCTCATCCACCTCGATCTCCCAGTTTGCACAGCAGGTGTCACTGCAGGCAGAGCCAATACAATGAAACTCGTCATAATAAGATGGTTTTCTCAGCTTCATGCTTTTTCGCCTTCCTTCTGATGTGGCATTGCCGCAAAATCCTTATCAACTGTGATCATGCAATGATACCCCGGATATTCCTCGGATACCATTTGCTGGATTGCCTGTTTCAGTTCTTCATCACTCATCTGAAATTCATGCGGCACCACACAGTCAAAGATCATCTTCGTCTGTGTCTGGCCCGGAATCATGCGCAGATCATGAATCGTCAGCCGTTCATCAATCTTCTGTACACTGTTGCTTAACCAGCTGCGCAGACTTCCGACCTGTTCATCCTTTGTCACGATCGGGTCATAGTGAATGATCATATTCAGATTATCCTGTTCCAGAAAATCCCGTTCGATCGTATCAATAATGTCATGACTTTTTAACGGATCCTCCTCCGCTGCCATCTCCACATGAACGCTCGCAAACAGCCGTCCCGGACCGTAATCATGGATCATCAGATCATGCGTACCGAGCACACCGTCATATGACATGATCTTTCTCTGTATCCGTTCCACCAATGCAGGATCCGGTGCCTTACCCAGTAACGGATCCAGGGTATCCTTCACCAGCCCCGCACCGCTATATAAAATAAACAGTGCAACCAGAATTCCCATCCAGCCATCCAGATTCAGATTGCTGTATTTTGAAATCAGGCTTGCACATAAAACCGCGCACGTCGTAATAACATCATTTCGGCTGTCCGCAGCCGTTGCGATCAGTGTTTCCGATGAAATCCGGTTACCGATGGCCCGGTTAAACACAGCCATCCAAAGCTTCACCAGAATCGACGCGACCAGAATAATTCCCATGATCAGATTAAACTCAATCGGTTCCGGATTCCGTACCTTCTGGATACTGGTACGCAGCAGCTCCACTCCGATCACAATGATCAGGACAGATACAAACAGACCGGACAGGTATTCATATCGGGCATGCCCATACGGATGTCCCTGATCCGCCGGCTTGCTGCCCATTTTAAATCCCAGCAGACTGATAATATTCGATGACGCATCAGACAGGTTGTTGATGGCATCCGCAGAAATGGATACACTACCTGAAATCAGACCTATGATCATCTTTCCGGTAAACAGCAGCACATTACAGAATATTCCGACCCAACCTGCCATCTTACCATATGCAGTACGTACCTTCTCATTTTGAATTTGTTCCCGATTTTTTACAAATAAACGTACCAGCAGCTCTGTCATACGTCCAAACCCCTTCTTTCACACTCGTTTTCCGTCAGCATTCCTTATATAATATAACAAATCATCCGGAACTACAACCCGAACTTCAGCTTTGCACGCTCCAGCTTTTTGATCAGCGGAAGTGCCCCCACTGCAAGGAACAGAATGGTTGCAACCCCATGAACCAAATCCAACGGGAACCCGGATACCCAGTAAGCGATCAGCACAGATAAATCTATCGGAACGCCCGCCATCAATGCAGATGCCGGATTCATAATTCCTCCGTATATGATCACCGCTGCCAGAAATCCATAGACACACAGAAGCACCACATTCGGACGTGTCGTCCTTGAAAACAGCACTCCCGCAAGCATTCCGACCAGTCCCATTGCCGCCATCTGCCACGGTGTCCATGGTCCCTGGCCAAACAGCATATTCGATACCAGCATCGTTACCGCTCCCACCAGAAATCCGGCTTCACCGCCAAATACCGCACCGGCAATGATCGTGATTGCCGTCACCGGCTTGAACTGCGGAAGCATTGCAAACGCCGCGCGTCCCGCTACACCGATCGCACAGAGCACCGAAAGCAGGACCACCTTGGAGACCGGAGGCTTCTTTCCCTCAAAGCCGACAAAAAACGGTATCATGCACTCCAGCAATACCAGCAATGCAATAAATAAATATTTCTGATTATCAAATATATGCACACCGAGATAGATTGTGACCGGAATCAGCAGAAATAAAAATTTCGTACCCACACCCGCTATTATGCTGTGATTCCTGTTCTCTGTTCTCGTATTCTCGGTTCCTTCTTGTTCCGATTCCTTTTTTCCTGTCTCTCCTTGCTCCGATTCTTTTCTCTCGGCTTCTTCTTGGGCTGATTCCTTTTTTCCTATCTCTCCTTGCTCCGATTCTTTTCCCTCGACTCCTTCTTGACCTGATTCCCTTTTCCCTGTCTCTCCTTGCTCCGACTCTTTTCTCTCGACTCTTTCTTGCCCTGATTCCTTTCTTCCTATCCCTTCTTTATTCGATTCCTTTTTGTCAAATGCCCGCAGCACATCCTCCACTGTAATGGCTTTCGGAAGATGGGTCCGTACCATCCGGTTTGTGGTTGTTGTATAGAAATGGTTCTCTGCAAAAAATTCCGTTGCCGTACCATCCGCTACCAGCTGTCCGTCAAACATCAGCACACACCGGTCCGCATATTCGGCACAGAATTCCACATCATGGCTGACCATAACGATCGTACAGCCCCTGGCTTTTAAGTTTTCCAGAATCTCTGCAAACAGCTTCTTAAAGCCGGCATCCAGTCCCTTCGTCGGTTCATCCATCAGTAACAGCTCCGGTTCCGTCATCAGTACCTTTGCCAGTGCCAGCCGCTGCTGCTCTCCACCCGAAATATCATACGGATGTCGTGCAAGCAGGCCTTCCAGTCTGCATAACCGCACCAGCGCCTGCATACGTTCCACCGACTCCGGCTTTCTACGATCTACCATATCCTCCAGCTCTTTCTTCACGGTTTCTTCAATAAAAAGAAGCTGCGGATTCTGAGGTAACAATACCAGCCTTGGTGCCTGCTTCTCCGGATATCGGATCTTACCCTTTTGAGCCTGTCTGCTGCCTGTCAGAAGTGATAGGAGCGTGGTCTTGCCACTTCCGTTTCCTCCCATAATCGCCAGTAATTCTCCCCTGTGAATATCCAATGACAGATCCTGAAGAATCTCTCTGCCCTGTTTCTCATATCGGAAATACAGGTTCTGCAGCCTTATCAACGCTGGTGCTTCAACACCAAAGCCGGAACCCTTTGCACATTTCCGTTTGCCGGTATCCCACACATCCTTTATATGGATGCACTCTGAACTGTGTTTCTCCCAGTATCCGTCAAACCAGTTACGTCCCTCTCCAACCGATAACGGACATTTACCCTGACCGTCCAGTGCCCGAAACAGCCGAACCGGTGCCGGCATTGCCTCATACAGCATAGCCCCCTCGGTTCCCAGCTGTTGCGCCACATCTGCCGGACTGCCGTCAAGGCGGATTGCCCCTGCCTCCATGATCAGCATCCGAGTGCAGTAGCCGAGTACCTCCTCCAGCCGATGCTCGGTCAGGACAATCGTTGTCCCAAGCTCGCGGTAAATCCGGCCAAGGATTGTCAGAAATTCCGTTGCTGCGATCGGATCCATCTGACTGGTCGGCTCATCTAACAACAGAATATCCGGCTGCATGACCATCACCGATGCCAGATTCAGCAGCTGCTTCTGACCGCCGGAAAGACTGTCCGTATCCTGATGAAACCAGCTCTGGATACCGAAAAACTGACTCATTTCCGCTACCCGCTTCCGGATAATCTCATTCTTCATCCCCAGACTCTCCAGGCCGAATGCCAGCTCATGCCAGACCTTGTCTGTCACGATCCCGTCCTCCGGATTCTGTCCTACATAGCCGATTCTGGTCGTATCTGCCGGAAACAGCTCCTTCAGCAGCTGATTATGAAAATAGATCTGCCCTTTCAGGGTACCGTATGGTGCAAGCTCCGGCTTCAACTGCTTTAACAGCGTGGTCTTGCCACAGCCGGAGCCTCCGCACAGCACCAGAAACTCACCGGTTCCGATAGAGAGTGACAGATTCTTCAGTACCGGCTCGGATTCCATGGAATATGTGAAATTTAATTGTTCGATTCGCAGGATTTCTTCCATTCCATTTCCTCCTTTCCACTCAATCCGACCGGCAGCAATGCCAGAATCAGATAACTGCAAAATATCATACTATTCTCCGGTGTAATCCAGAGCGTTGACAGGATCGGCATCCAGCTCCACTGGAAGCTTCCCCGGATTCCTCCGATCAGCACGACTGCCCCCAGTAGCAGCTGGAGTACCAGCATCCGGGTATCCCGCCCCCGCCATTGGTATATGGAGAAGGCTGTCCGGCCCGGAAGTCCATAGCCTCGCCCTTTCATAGACTGTGCCGTTTCTACTGCATGCTCTATCGCCCAGGTTGTCATGATCGACAACACCCGAAGGCTCATTTTTAACCGGGACATCAACCCGGTCTCTTTTCCGGCCTTACCGATCTGCTTCTGTGCATCCATAATTTTACGGAGCTGTCTCTGATACCTTGGTACAAACCGGAGACTCATAGATACCACCAGACTGAGTGCCGGCAGAATCCTGCCAAACAGGTAGATCAGCTTCTCCGTTGTCATAATCCGGTTCCAGCATACAAACCATTGCACCAGTGACCATAGAATTGCCGCTGCTGCAAACCCATAAATGCATGCCTCCAGTGTAAATGGATTACCACTCCAGAAATATCCGAGAATCGTAACTCCCTGATGATTTACCAGTGGATTAATGATGATAATCATAACCGACATTGGCAGGATCCCCTTCAGAATCCGTGCCAGATTCTCTTTTCCTGTCAGTACCGATGCATAAATTGTAGATGAAATCAGTGCGATCCCCAGACAAACAGGGTGCCTGAGAAAAGATGCGAACCCAAGAACCATCAGAAAATATGTCAGATTTATAATTGGATGGTAAGTCGAAAAAGCATCTCTCATGTTACTCTCCATTATTCGTTACAGATCATTCATATCACAGGTGTAATTCCACTGAATGACATCCCCTTCCTTCAGTACGTATGCCGAGCATCCATAATTCGGATATACTCCGTTCACACAATACTTCCAGCCGGAAAGGTTTCCGCAGTCAAACTCATAGATATTATTGATTCCCCTTACATAGGCTGTACCATATGCCGGAGAATATGTCGCATCCAGCGGCACACCTGCGTCCCGACATGCCCGGCGCAGAACATCATATACCGTTTCTCCGTCTGTAAAGGTTACCGTTCTGGTTGCTAAAATAACACCATCTGCCGGAATCAGACCAGCCTTTTCCGGCTTCAGGCTGTCCATATGATTCAGGATCGTAGCACAGGAGATCCGGATCGTACAGCTGTAAGTAGGCTGTGGTGCTTCCGTAGTTGTCGGTGTCTCAGTCGTTGTCGGAGCTTCGGTATGCGTTGTACCGGAAGTCGAAGCTTCGGTCGTCGCCGCTGTTGAACTGCTGCTATGTGTCGCATCGGTTGCAGATGCGCTGGTGCCTCCTGTCGTTGCTGTTGACGTGTCTTTCCGGTCTGCGGTCGTATGTGCCTCCGAGGTCTCCGTTTCAGATATCACAGTTTCCCTTCGTTCCTGTGTCCGGTCTGTTCCCTCGATTGCTTCGTTTCCCTTCTCCGAAGAAGAGGCTGCTTCACTTATCTGCGTATCGGTTCCGTTCGCCGGTGCTCCGCCTTTTTCGTTCGTTCCGCCAAAAAAGAAGGCTGCCAATAATACCAGCAGAATTACTCCGGCACCTATCAAGTATTTTTTATGGTCCTTCATCCACTGAATCATTGTACAGCCTCCTGTTTTATTCTATATCTTTTTTATCCTATAACTGTTTCCGCACTTATCTCTGTGCCTTTTTCTTTCCTGCAATTACGACACCTGCCATGGAAACTGCCATCAGGAATACGATAACTGCTACCGGTGTAGCATCTCCGGTCGTCGGTGTCTTTGCAGCCTTATCACCGGAAGCAGTCGTTGCCTCGGTCGTGGCTGTGGTTACAGTTGCTGTCGTTGCTGCTGTGGTTGCCTCGGTTGTAGCTTCGGTCGTTGTCTCCGTTGTTGTCGGATTTTCCTCTGCCTC
This sequence comes from uncultured Clostridium sp., assembly GCA_902464345.1. Classification (GTDB taxonomy): domain Bacteria; phylum Bacillota; class Clostridia; order Lachnospirales; family Lachnospiraceae; genus CAG-632. The sequence continues at coordinate 6,479 of CABQJA010000011.1, read as the reverse complement.
TGCATCTCTCATATCATATAATGAATTTCTGCCTCCTACATAGCGCTGATATGCAACCAATGCATAAGCTGCCTGTACATTCGCACCTGCGGCTACCGCTGTATCATCGATATTACCCTTAAAGCCTTCGCCCGGTACATAGAAGTCACCCAATGCATCGATTACAGTCCGTCCATTCTTAATAAACCGGCTATCGGTCAGCGGATCTACCTTTAAGATCGATAATGCTGTCAGAACCTGTGCCAGACTGTAAGAAGAGGTATATCCCCAGCTGGAATAGGTACCATCCGGATTCTGAATTGCGGAAAGTGCAGAAAGTCCACGATCAACGGCTGCCTGAACAGCTGCATTTGAGCTGCAATACGGAGCCAGTGCCTGCAGAACCATCGCTGTCATATCCGGATCTGCACCGATTCCGGAATAATCCCAGCCACCATCCGATAACTGTGCGTCCAGAATCTTCTGGATCAGCCCTTCTCTGGTTGTCTGAGTTTCTCCTGCCTTTGCGGCCGGAATCTCATACTGCTTTGCATCAAATGCCAGTAATGCATAAACGGCTGCGTTCACACCCTGCCCATTAATATAATCCATATTTGCAAGTGGCTGTAACAGATTGTACCCGGCTACATCCTGCGGATCCTTGCCGATCGCACTGATCGCCAGTGCAACTCTTTCATTCGTGGTTGCATAGGTAGGATCTAATGTATCACTCTTTAATTCTTTTACAGTTGCTTCTACACTGGCATAGTACATTGCAGCCTTCTCCGGGCTTAATCCACCATCTCTTGCCACTGCCAGCACGGCCCACTCATTACCATACGCACAAGCCGTATCGGTCAGTCCCTGATCCAGAATGCAAAGAACATCCTTACGCATTGTATCTGCCGTATATCCCTGATTCTGTTTTACATAGATATTATATACTGTCTGATCGGTACCGTTGCTGCTGGTAATTGCAATCTTGGTACCATTCGATACCGGAATGCTCATAGCTCTCTTATAAGTAGTTCCGTCTGCGGTAATCGTTACGGTCTCTGTTTTATTCTCTGCTTCCGGTGAAAGGACTACACTGCTTACGCCTACCGGAACCGTCAGCGTATAAGAGGTTACAGAAGAACTGAATGCAGGGGATAAAATACCGTCACTGACTGTCAGATTCTTTAAAGCCTTCTTCTCTGTATCCTGCCAGTCATATCCGATATCGGAACCACCGGTCAGTGAATATACGAAAGCCAGCTCATCTCCGGCACTTAAGGTTCCGGCTGCTACCGTACATCCGTCAATACCAAAGTTTGCCATTGTATCATTGAGCAGATACATCCAGCCTGCCGGATTATATCCGATAGAAGTATCTCCACCATCTCCGCTGGTAATTCCTTTAATCGCTGAAATAAAACTTCCATACGAACTTGATGTGACTGTTACATCAGCCTCTCCGACTGCTTCCTTTAATACAGAGATTCCTGTACTGTCTGCATTAATCTTTACCCAGGTATCTACAGCTCTGCCTTCCCATGGGGCACCCGCTGTCTTTGCATAGGTCGTGTTCTCAACAATTACATGCACTTCATCCGCATGCTCATCTGCTGCAAATACACTTGTCGGGAACAATGTAAGCACCATTGCAACCGCTACAAGCATTGCTGTCAGCTTTTTCATCTTGTTTGCCATGTTTCATTTCTCCTTTACTTATTTTTATGAATCTGTCGTATCCTGAATAATCTGAATAACTCCGAGAAATTATGACAACAAAAATAAACATCTTCTTGCCTAAAGATATTCTCCCGATTTCTCCCTCATGTATTGTGTTCCGACTCTGGTTCTTCCTACCGAAGCCGCCTTCCCGGAGCTGCTGCTCCAGTGGCATCTATGGCTTCCTCGTCCCCATTACGGCTGGGATTAACAGTCCGGCTTCTCACCCGGTTCCTTTAAACGAAGGCCCCCGCCTCCGACCACAAGGTTTACAGAACTATGACATTTTCAATGCTTTCATTGTATGCATTCCACTTCTGATTGTCAAGAATGCATTCACTCCCTTATTATATGCGCTTCAAAATACGCAGGGCATCCTCGTATTCCATCTGTCCCAGCTTTTCCCCTGCTGCACTAAGCTGCCGACGGATTCCATCCGGCAGCTCCTCTGTCAGAAGCTGTGTCAGCATCCGTTCCGCGGAATCCGCATCATAATCCTCCGTCAGTGAAATGCAATTATCCAGCTGCATCCGCTGCGCCGGTGTCAGCTCGTAGCTCTCGGTCTCCTCCGGCTCCTCTGTTACGGCCACCTCTTCCAGTTCAACCGGATTTTCACCAATATAATTGAAAATACCATTCACAACACAGAGCCATTCTCTGCCTAACTCATCCCAGTGCTCTCTGACATAGCTCCAGTTACCGGCTCTGGACTGCTGCTCATGCTCCCATGCGAGCTGGTAAAGCTGGTTGGCTCCGATGCTTTTTGCATTAGATTTCAGAGCATGTACATCAATGGTATACATATCTTCCTGTTTCTTTATGTAATATCCCTGCAGTTTCTGATAAGCTTTTTCAAAATTCTCGGCAAACAACATGATCATCCAATGGAATTGTCCCATTGAGTTTCCTGCATAGCGATATCCGACAGCCACCTGGATATGAGCCTGTTTTAACATATCCTCCAACTCCTGCATACAGCTGTCCGCCGTGGCAGTCTGCTGCTTCTCTGTGCCCTCTCCCTGATCCTTCTCCAGGTAATCCAGAACATTTTCTGCACTCTCCTCGGCCGGAATGATATACTCCTTCGGCAAAAGCTTCAGTAATAGTTCTTCCAGCTTCTCTCCTTCAATAGGCTTCGACAGATATTCATGAAACCCTTCTTCCAGATAGTACTCTCTGGAGCCTTTGATCGCATTGGCGGTCAGTGCGATCGCCATTGTATACTGATTCGGATTTCCGGTCTCACTCCGTAAACGGTGCAAAGTCTCCACACCATCCATATCCGGCATCAGATGATCCATAAAAATCAGATCATACTTATTTTTTCTGGTCAGTTCCAGGCACGCCGCCCCGCTTTCCGCAATACCGACCTGTATCTTGGTCTTTTTTAACAGTCCCTTTACTACCGACAGATTCATGAAGTTATCATCCACAAACAGAACCTTCGCCTGCGGTGCCGTAAACAGCTCCCGATATGCCTCCTGCTTCCGGAGGCCCTTCCGGTAATCATTCTGATAGTTACCGATTGGTGTTGCGTCCCGGATTTCCTGCGGAATGATCATCCGGAAATCAGAACCCTTTCCATAGGTACTGTATACCTGCAGCTTACCACCCATGATCTTCAGCAGACTTGCTACAATACTCATTCCGAGTCCGGTTCCCTCAATGCTCCGGTTATGCTTTAAATCAAAACGCTGGAAGGACTCCGTGATTTTCCCTATATCCTCCGGCTTTATACCGATTCCCGTATCTGCAATGGAAATTCGCAGCCTTCCCTGATCTCCGCCAAGCTTATCAAAGCTGACACTTAAGCTGACGCTTCCCTTCTCCGTATATTTCAGTGCATTGTTCAATACATTCGTCAGGATCTGCTTTACCCGGATCTCATCTCCGTATAGGGTCCGCGGAATATCCTTTCCGATAAAAATATCAAAGGACAGACCTTTCTCCTGTGCCTTCATATAAGTCATATTAATAACATCTGCCAGCATACTGCTGGTCTTGTATTCATCATTCACGATCTCCATCTTACCGGATTCTACCTTGGAGAAATCCAGAATATCGTTGATCAATGACAGCAGGTTGCCACCAGCTTTTTTAATATTGGCCGCATATTCCACGATCTGCTCATCCGATTCCTCCCGCAGGATCATCTCATCAAAGCCCAGCATAGCATTAATCGGGGTTCGTATCTCATGCGACATATTCGCCAGGAAATCGGTCTTTGTCTCATTCGCCCTGATTGCGAGTGCCTGCTCCTGCCGTTGTTTTAAGATACTGGATATCGCTGATATACCCATCAGCATCAGGAACACAATCAGTCCAAGGCTGATATAGTTATTTGTAAAGATACCGGTTGCCGACCGTTCAAATCCCCACATCTGCATACCGACACAGCCCATAAGCAGTAAAATACCAAGCAGCAGCCGCCAGCGGTGAATCCCACGTCGAAAATCCATAATGATCGTCACCAGAACAACAATCCCGCTTCCTATAATCACTGCCCAGCCAATCGGATACAGATCAAAGAAATCATACGGGCTGAACAGCTCCAGGGCCAGTAATGCCACATCGGCCACCAGGGCCAGGGCCGAAGCCGTCATGTAAACCCGGCTGTAGCGCCGTTCCTGTAACCGGCTGGTATAAAACATCATCGGAATCGGTGCCAGGAACAATGCCTCCCACAGCACCAGCTCTCCTACCGACAGATTACCGTAATAGAACTGACGGAGCCGACTCTCGCCCAGCATCCAGATCGCAACGCAAATTGCTGACGTTCCCAGATATACCAGATTCATGTTTGGATTTTCTTCTCCGGTAAAACGCATAACGATTCCCAGAAATACAATAACGATTCCTGTATAAAGAAGTAAGATTGCAAAGATCAGGTCGCTGGCATAGGACTCCAGCATCCAGAATATCAGACCGATGTCAGAACCGATCCGGATATCATTTAACTTTCCGGCATCCGCCGGTGTCACGGAGGCATAACGGATCTCAATCGATTTTCCGGCATCTGCCTCATTTAATTGCAACATCATATAAGCGGACGGTGTATGCCGCCCGAACGGTCTGGTCTCCGAATTATCCAGTACCCCACGGATCTCGCCATCTATCCAGACAGTCACATCCTGATGCAGTCCTTTCAGTAAAATACTGGTTCTGCCGTCTACATCCATCGGCAGAATATTTCGGATCCGGATCTCCGTGGAATTGCCCTCCACAACTCCCGGAATCTGCACCGGAGTCACGCCGTCTCCGCACAGAACCCAACCGGAGTTAAAGCTCTGGCAATCATGATCCGTGATCCGGAAATCCTCATGGGTCGTCACGGCAACGAGAACACAAAGTGCAATCCAGGCGATCACCAGTACCCAGAATACCCCCTTGACCAGTATTACGGACCACTTGTCCCGACTGCTGAATTCCTTTGGTTCCATTGCCATTCCTCCCCTTAGATTCTCATATACTTATCTCCGGCCCGGCCGCTCTGATCAAATCTGATTCAGTGCCTGCTCCAGATCTGCGATAATATCATCCACATTTTCAATTCCGACCGACAAACGGATCAGATCCGGTGCTACTCCGGCCTCACGCAGCTGCTCATCTGTCATCTGGCGATGCGTATGACTTGCCGGATGTAACAGACAGGTCTTACTGTCCGCAACATGGGTCACAATCGATGCCAGCTTCAGCTTATCCATAAAGGAAATGGAAATCTCACGTCCGCCCTTCAAGCCGAAGGAAAGTACACCGCAGGAACCGTTCGGAAGATATTTCTTAGCCAGCTCATGGTATGCATCTCCCTCCAGATCCGGATAGTTCACCCATGCTACCTTTTCATGATTCTTTAAATATTTCGCAACCGCCAGTGCATTACTGCAGTGCTGTCTCATTCTAAGCGGCAGGGTCTCAAGACCCATATTCAGATAAAACGCATTCTGCGGAGACTGGATAGAACCGAAATCACGCATCAGCTGTGAGGTTGCCTTGGTAATATACGCTGCCTTTCCAAACCGCTCTGCATAAATGATTCCATGATAAGACTCATCCGGAGTGGTCAGTCCGGAGAACTTATCTCCGTATGCCAGCCAGTCAAAGTTGCCGCTGTCTACAATACAACCACCAACCGCAACGGCATGTCCATCCATATATTTTGTAGTAGAATGCGTTACGATATCGGCACCCCATTCAAACGGACGACAGTTCACCGGTGTTGCAAAGGTATTATCTACGATCAACGGAACTCCGTGCTTATGTGCCAGTCTGGCAAACTTCTCGATATCAAAAACAGAAACGGTCGGATTTGTGATCGTTTCTCCGAATACTGCCTTGGTGTTTGGCTTAAAATATTTTTCCAGTTCTTCCTCGGAAAGATTCTGATCCACAAAGGTACACTCGATGCCCATCTTCTTCATGGTTACACCAAACAGATTGTAAGTACCTCCGTAAATAGAGCTGGAAGCAATAAAATGATCTCCTGCTTCACAGATATTAAAGACTGCATAGAAATTAGCTGCCTGACCGGATGAAGTCAGCATAGCTGCCGCACCACCCTCCAGAGCACAGATCTTGGCTGCAACTGCATCATTGGTCGGATTCTGCAGACGGGTATAGAAATAACCGTCTGCTTCCAGATCAAAGAGTTTTCCCATCTCATCACTGGTATCATATTTAAAAGTGGTGCTCTGTATGATCGGAAGCTGACGCGGTTCTCCCTTCGTTGGTTTGTAGCCTTCCTGAATACATTTTGTCTCGATTTTTGTTGCCATAATTCTTCTCCTTAC